>JBPCXN010000113.1:0-31658 GCA_051008495.1 Endozoicomonas sp.
GACATAAAGTATTGCTGCACAGCTGCGCCTTGACCTGAGTGCTCTGCCTTGAGCTGAACCTATCATTTGCAGGCGGACGGGGTACTAAAGCTTCACCCCCTCAAACCTTGAAAACGGCGGTATTTCGATAAAATTAAGTCGATAAGCATGCATAAAAGCCCCAAGAAAATACTGCAGGCTCAAAAAACACCCCGACATTCGCCACTGTGCTTGCATCAGCATTCCCTCTTCCCTGCCGCTAACTGTTGTAACAGAAGGTTTACAGCTAACGCCAGAGCGAGGATTCCAGGATGCTGCCGCCACTTTCCGCCACTGAAATCAAGCTGGCCTGTGAATCAGTAACCGATGACAAACGGCAGGTGCTTGCCCGTAAACCGTCAGGAGAGATAGAGGCGGCAGGCTCAAAAGGCTGGGGGCTGTACTGGACCGTGGCCGGTGCACCGGAAGGCGTGGAAACCATGGTGTCTGGCTACAATCAATACCTGAAGCGCCACCAATATCTCGAAAGCATGAAGATCGGCACGCCATTGGCTGAGAAAAAAGTCAAACCCATCGATGACACCGGGGAATGCCTGATCAGCCGCCTGGAAGAAGACCTGCCTTTACTGGAACAGTCTCCGGCCTACCGGCTCCATGAAGCAGAAGTCGAGATTGAGAAATGTTTCATGGGATGCAGCACCGAGCAGGTCAGCCACAAGGAACTCAAGGCCCTGATCCAGGAGTTGACCGACTCGGCGACGGATTTTTTTCCAGGTGATACAGACAAGCTATCGGACTATCTTGAGGAGCTTCAGGCCAAACTGACCCCGTATAAAGACGGACCCAGTGCTGATGCCTTCAGAGAACTTCAGACTCAGCTGGCCACACTGCCCCTGACTCACCACTTTGAAACCAAGCAGACGGAGAATGTTGAGAGAAAGAAAGTGAAACCTTTGGCTGCCAGGATTGTTACCGCCGCGGTTGAAATATTTGAAGGAGCGAGGGAGACGATACAGAATTTTCTTCGCACCACAATTACAACTCTGTCGGAGCTTGCCGGGGGGCACACAGGTAAAAAGCAAGACCTGGCTGCAGTGAAAGAAGTCTTTTCTGGTTTTCACCAAGATGCAGGCACCCCGCTGGAAACCTGGTCAGTAACCACCGAGCCTGTCGATGAAGGTGACGACTTTGCAACACCGCAAAGCTCCCTGAACGAAAGTACTGAACCTTCACCAAACAATATCAGCCCATTTGAAGACATCGACCCGATGCAGGCTCTGAACTGGCAGGCACGGCAATTGGCCGACGACGGGTTATCTGAAGAAAACCCGGATACCTCAAGCATTGATGAATTAAAGAACGAAATGCCAAGCCTTAAGGAACTGGAGGACGAAGTCCCGCTGGTGAAACAGTCCCTGCACCCACAGATGAGTTCACTGCAGCCACTCAACTCCCTGCAAGTCAGCGCTGTCGAGGAGGAGCCCGGCATCCTGAGATCGGTCATGACTTCACTGAGAGCCCCTGAACCCTATTCACTCGCCACATCACTGTCTTCGTTCCCGTCACTCTATCCCACAAGAGATGCCGTGGATGAGTTGAACAGCTTCATCGATGAAGAGCAGTTCCTTGACTGCCTGGATGAAGAAGAGGCTGCGGAAGTCCAGCAGGCCCTGCAGGAAGAGGACTTCCTGAACGGGCTGCAGCAGGAAATGAACCAGCCTAACGAACCTGGAAGCCCAGCTTCGCTGGACGAATTTGCCTCACTGCCGCCCATGTCACTGGTGCCACTAACCAGTTTAAGCCAGCCGGGCAGCATTTCTGCTGTTGTAGAACACAAGGGTGTCGGTGAGTGGCGTTTTGCCAACCCCCTGGGCCCAGAGGAACAGACTCGCGCCGCAAAAATGTGGAACGAGTGTATTACTGAAGCCTATGGCGGAGAAGGCATCAGAAGTCTGCCAGAATTCGAGAAGCGAAGGCTTCATACAAGCTTCTATCACCTGTGTCTGAACAGTGAGATACCTCCCACTAAATCTCAGCTGATGGAAGCCCTGAAACAGCACCGAAGCGCCATCGAAGAGCTCTTCCCAGGAACCAGCGAGGAAGTAAAAAAACAACCGGGTTTAGCTAAACAGCCGATAATGAATGGTCTTGCGAACTGTGTTGAATCCCTTGCCAGATCACTGAATTTAGATGTAGCCAGTATTCAGGCCATGACAAAAACAGCCAGAGTGATGGAGCAGTGCGCTCAAGCACTGGCGTCTTCACCTTATGACGATGACGGGGGAGCAGCGGCCAGAAAGGAGCAACTTATTGAGTTGAAGAGGCAGCTGGACACTTGTCGAGGTCCCTTTGATCAGATTCCTGGTCATGAATCAAACAATCCGAACATGGTTGAGCTTCATATGCCCATGGAACAAGACCTGGGCGCCCTGCATAAGCAGCTGGATGAACAGATCGCAGTGATGGATCAGCTGATAGAAAACGACTTCAGCCAGCACCGGAACCTGGCCACTGGCAAGCAGCGTATGCTGGAAGGGGCGTTACAGACCATCAAGGCAGAGAGGGATCAGGTTACAAAAGCCCTACCCCTGGCCACGAAAAAAAAGGTCATGAAAGCACTGCAAGCCAAGCTGAATGGCCTTGCATTGCTGGAACAGAACTACAACGAACAACTTTCCGCCCTTTCAGTGGCGCCAGCTGGCAACCAGCTGGAACCGGATATCGTGCAAAAGCTGCATGAATTCAAAGCCCATCTTGGCGAGCAGATGAAAGCAGCCCGGATAGGCTCCGGTGCCATTAAAAAAGGTCTGCAAACCGCCCTGAAGACATCAGCCTGGCTGCCTGTCAACAAGCACTATGTTATGCGTCATGACGGGAAGCTCCATCACTATGATGTCGAGAATATTCCAGCAGGGGCCATGCACTGGTCGACCGAAGCAGGGCTGCACCCCCTGGGTGCTGACGGACACGCTGACAAGACGGATGTTTTCAAAATGGCTCATGGCGGTCGTTCATCCATGAGCCCCGAAGCAGAAGACCATGCCGTCAACGCCTGGGTGGTCAAAATGAAGGCCGACGATAAGAAGGTTATGCACAAGGTTCGCACCGCAGTGCCAGTGCCTTTCCCCCTGATTGGCACTGCGTCCGACAAATTCGTCCAGGCTATTACTGTTCGGCGCCTGAGGGAAACCATTGCGCTCATGTTACTGGAAAGCATGGGAAACACGGAGGCGTTCCGTGACGCAGTGGACAACCCTGATAAGTCCATTGAGTTCAACGCTATCCACACCAGCCTTCTGAGCCCGGACAAAGTTCGCGAGTACCTGAACACAGCTGCCGATTTTCTTCCTGATGGCTTCAAGCTCAAGAAGCTCGTCAAAAAGAATCTGGAGAATGAAGCAGCCATGCTTGGCTACCTGCAGGAAGCCATAAAAGATCTGAGCGAAGGACACACTGCGGTCGAATTTCATGATGAGCACGGCAATAACCATACCGTTAAGGTAAAATACGACGGTGTACTGTTTGCCTGCCCCGTCAACAAAATGGGACAGAAAAAATTTAAAGGTGTAGTGCCTTTCAATGTCTGGGAAGATGCAGACCCAATAAACATGGCTGCGGCAAAGAAAATGTTTGGAGGTATGGAGGTAACTGAAAAGCTCACTGGCTGGGTCGGAGCCTATCTGGCAAGCCCTAATTCCCCGGACAAAAAAGTACTGGTAGAAAAGCTCTCACGGCAGATACAGCACATTCTGGCCAACAAGCTTCACCATAGCGACCAGAACATGGCCCTGCTGCTCCCCAGCCTTCTGAACACTCTGGGCCAGTATGCTGCCGATGGTTACCATGATTTCTGCAAAAGCGGCAAGGATCGCACCGGTCTGGAAAACCAGCACGCCATTATGAAGCGCGCCCAGATCCACGCCACGGGCGATACGGATGTCCCGCCTGTAGATGCCCCGCAATCCCAGGACGAACGCTTCAGCAACCAGTCTGCCCTGGCCTGTACCGGTCAGAGTGAGATTGTGCAACAGAATTTTGCCGAAGCCGGTCTGAAAATTGACCTGGGAGGGAAGTCTACCGGCCAACCACTGTACGACAGAGTTCACTATTAAGAAGAGTGACAGGCGGCAGCCCTTCGCGGGCGCCGCCAATAACGTTCAGGTTTCCTGAACTTTCGGCCAGGCATTCATGACTGCCTTGAACAGGGTGGCCAGTGGAATGGCGAAGAAGATCCCCCAGAAACCCCAGAAACCTCCAAACACCAGTACCGCCACAATGATCGCAACCGGGTGAAGGTTAACCGCCTCGGAAAACAGCAATGGTACCAGGACATTGCCATCAAGAGCCTGAATGATGGCGTAAATCACCATCAGCATCATAAACTCGTTACCGGCTCCCCACTGAAAAAAGCCAATGATGGCTACCGGAATAGTCACCACTGTGGCGCCGATATAAGGCACTACCACTGACAGCCCGACCAGTATGGCCAGAAGCACTGAGTAGTTCAGCCCAAGGAAGGCAAAGGCGACAAAACTCACCCCACCGACAATCAGAATCTCCACGGCCTTGCCACGAATGTAATTGGCGATCTGCTGGTTCATCTCATCGGCCACCTGATTGATCAGGCGACGTTTCTGGGGCAGATGGCCGCCGATCCAGGCCAGCAGTTCCTCTTTATCCTTGAGGAAGAAGAAAATGAGAATCGGCACCAGAATCAGATAGATCAGCCAGCCCACGGCTCCCGGCAGTTTCGACAGGGAAAAAGACAGCGCCCATTGCCCCAGACCAGCCAGATGACTGCTGATGGCATCTGCCAGCATGCTGGCCTGGGTTTCAGAGATAAATGCCGGATACAGCTCAGGCAAATCCCGCAACAGAGCCTGCCCCTGCTTAACCATGGCAGGTACTTCGTTGAGCAACCCGGAGGCCTGCTGCCAGAGCAGCGGCACGACGATCAACAGGAACGCCAGCAGGACTGTCAGGAACATAATAAAAACCAGGTTTACCGCCAGCATGTGCCTGAGTCCCTTGCTCTCAAGCCAGTTGATGATGCCCTGCATCAGGAAGGCCAGAACCAGGCTGGCAAAAACCGGAGCCAGCATATTGCCCATGGTCAGGATGATGACAAAGCCAGCCACCAGCAGGAACAGCAGAACCAGCGCCTCGTGATCGGACAGATATCGATGCAACCATCCCCGGATTATCTCCAGCATTTGCCTTCCTTATTTGTGCTGCAATGTGTGAATGAATACTCCGGACACCTCTTCACTGGCCACCAGCCTGTGACCGCTGATGCGGGAGTAGCTGGCGAAATCGCGAACAGAACCGGGATCAGTGGCCTGTACCCTGAGCACCTGGCCGGAGGCCAGACCATTCATGGCCTGCTTGGCCTTGAGCAATGGCAGGGGGCAGCTCATCCCTTTGAGATCCAGTTCCAGATCGACTTGCGTCATGGCGGGTCATTTTCTCCGATACAGTCTGCGGGGCAGAAAACAAAACTTATCGTTAATGTTTGAGCAGAAGCCCTTTCATTGTGAATAGACTTGCAGGCCGGAATTGTGCCTGTGCTTGCAGCCTGCTGTAAATAAGAGCAACCTGTTGACAGGGCCAGCCGACATTTAAGCAGCTAAAGTGAAAGGATGCATGCATCAATGTCCGGCAACTGTTAGAGTCTTCCTTTGATCTCAGACAGACAGTATTACCAATAGCGCACTTTTACACACTCCCGTCAGCAGGCACAGTTAAACCTGTTTACTTTACGTCAGTGTGTCAGTTTTTTGGTTCAACAATTATGTCAATTGAGCCTTTACAGTTATGCCGGTAAAGTTTACCGCAGAAAGTATGTGTATGGATATTCTATGAAGCGACCGGGTTACCTGACGGCAGCCCTGCTAAGCACCTGGCTCGGAGTCTCTTCCGCAGTTGTCAGCGCGGCCCCCATTGAACTGCCCAGTCTGGGCGACAGTACTTCAGGCATCGTTTCTCCTCAGCAGGAATACGAGCTTGGCCGTACCTACCTGAAATACCTTCGCAGTCGTACGCCGACGGTCAGTGACCCGGAGGTCAAGGAATACCTGGAGAGGCTGATCTACCGGCTGGCCGAGCACAGCCAGCTGAATGACCATCGCATTGTGACCATGATCATAGACAGCCCAATGCTCAACGCCTTTGCCGCACCCGGCGGCATTATCGGTGTTAACTCCGGATTGTTTTACCATGCCGAGTCAGAAGCCCAGTTTGCCGCGGTAATGGCTCACGAACTGGCCCACCTGAGCCAGCGTCACTATGCCCGAAATGTGGAAGATGCCAAGAACAAAAGCCTGCCCACCGCTGCCGCCATCATCGCTTCGGTCATTTTGATGGCAACCGCAGGGGGGGATGCCGGAGCCGCAGCACTGACTTCTACCGTCGCCGGCATCCAGAGCAGCCGCCTGCGTTTCAGCCGTCAGTTTGAAAGAGAAGCCGATAACCTCGGTATCCAGACCCTGGCGCAGGCTGGCTTTGATCCTACAGCCATGCCGGAAATCTTCGAACAGATGAACAGGGCCAGCCGTTACCACAGCCGTCCGCCTGAATTCCTGCTGACTCACCCGGTTACTGACAACCGGATCTCAGACTCCCGGGCAAGAGCCGCCCAGATGCCTTCGAAAGGCAGCAAGGGCAGTATCAATTACCAGCTGATCAGAATGCGATTGTCCGTACTCTCTTCAGATAACCCTGCAAGACTGGCCCAGCAGTTCACACGGGAACTGGACAGTGGACACACAGCCGCTCCCGATGTGACCCGTTATGGCCTGGCACTGGCGAGCTACCTTACCCGGGATTACAAGACTGCAGAGAAAGAGCTGTCCGACCTGTTGAAGAAGCACCCGAACAATCTCTACCTGGTCATGGCCATGGCCCGGCTGGAAGGCGCGACAGGAAAGATGAACCAGGCCATCAAACGTCTGGACAGCTCGCTATCCATACACCTGAACAACTATCCGCTGATGAGTACAAAGGCAGAGCTTCTGATCGCCAATAGAGAGTTTGAAGAGGCCAGGGCTGTACTGCACAGCCTCAGCCGCAGCAGGCCCAATGACCCGGATATCTGGTATGAGCTGGCTGAAGTCCAGGGTCAGTCCAACGACATCCTCGGCCTGCACCAGTCACGCTCAGAGTTCTTCTTCCTGACCGGCAACCTGGACGACGCCATCAGGCATCTTGAATATGCCCGTAAAATGGTGGGAGACAACTATGCACTAAGGGCAAAGATCGACAAGAAGCTGGCCGACATTCGCAACTACCGACAGAAACTGAAAGACGGCTGATTCTCTGCGATGGCTGGCAGGTCGGATTAGAATTGAAATTCGTAATCCGACCTACGCAAACCGTCAACCTCATTGAAATGGCGTAACAGGTGCCTGGTCTGTTGAAGAAAGGTCAGCGGCTGGCAGCAGTAAAGTCGAGCATTCTCTGCAGCGGGATAAGCGATCTCTCCCGCAGTGACCGGTCCACTTCCACCACATTCAGCTCACCCGGCTGTTCAAGACACTGTACCAGCGCTTCCAGGGTATTCATTGCCATCCAGGGACAATGAGCACAGCTTCTGCAGGTGGCGCTTTCACCGGCAGTAGGCGCTTCAATAAAGGACTTATCCGGTGACGCCTGCTGCATCTTGTAGAAAATCCCGCGATCCGTAGCAACAATGAACGTATCCTGCGGCAATTCCTGTGAAGCTTTCAGAAGCTGACTGGTGGAGCCCACCACGTCGGCCATTTGCACGACAGGGTCAGGAGACTCCGGATGAACCAGGACAGCGGCATCAGGGTAGACTTTTTTCAGGTCCTCTATACCCCTGGCCTTGAACTCTTCATGAACAATACAACTGCTGTCCCATAACAGCATGTCCGCCCCGGTCTGCTTGTGGATATAACTGCCAAGGTACTTGTCCGGCCCCCAGATGATGCTTTTGCCTTCATCCATCAGGTGCTCGACAATCTCCAGGGCACAGCCGGAAGTCACTACCCAGTCAGCCCGGGCTTTGACCGCGGCAGACGTATTGGCATAAACCACCACTTCCCGATCCGGGTGCTGGTCACAGAAAGCGGAGAAAGCGTCAACAGGGCAGCCTATATCCAGAGAGCATTCCGCTTCCAGTGTTGGCATTAGCACACGCTTTTCGGGGCTGAGAATCTTTGAGGTTTCCCCCATAAACCGCACACCAGCCACGACCAGGGTGGAACCGGGATGGCGGGTACCAAAGCGGGCCATCTCCAGGGAGTCGGCTATAAAGCCCCCGGTTTCTTCCGCCAGGGCCTGAACCACCGGATCGGTGTAATAATGAGCGACAAGCACCGCATTTTCCCTGTCCAGAAGCTGACACACCCTGCTTTTCAAGGCTTTTTCCCTGTCGGCGCCCAGGGGCTGGGTGACCTGTGAACTCAATCCCCTGAGATGTTCCTGAACAATATCTCTGTTGCTGACTGCACTCATAAAACTCTGTCTGGCGTCCTTCGCAAAGGCGCGTCTCCGGCAAGTTGGCCCGCAAGTTTACCACAGCTCCTAAAGTCGAGCAGCACGAAGCAGAACTGCTGAAGCAGTATACGGGAATAACAGCAAAAGGGGTTTAACGAAAAGAAGAAGGGAGGCAAGAAATGGTGGGTCGTGTAGGATTCGAACCTACGACCAATTGGTTAAAAGCCAACTGCTCTACCAACTGAGCTAACGACCCGATGCGGCGATATATTACGGAAAATCATATTACATGCAAGCATTTTCTTTTTGCCCCGCCTGGTCTATATCCAGTGAACCTTCCGTTACTTCCGGAGACAGGAATGCGCGCACTGATAGTCATGCTGAAACACGAAACCAATACTTTTTCCCCGTTGGACACTGACCTTGAACGATTCAGACAGTGGATCCTGGCCGAAGGGAAAATGGTCAAAAGCCTGCTGTCCGGTACCAATACGGCAATAGATGGGTATCTGCAAATCGCCCATGACAACAAGCTAGAGACCATGACGCCAGTCGCGGCAGAAGCCATGCCCTCCGGGCCCGTCGATAGCGATGCCTTCAGCCACCTTTGCAGCCTGATCCTTGAAAACCTCGACGACGCCAGCCTGGCAATGCTCGATCTGCACGGCGCCATGGTGACGAAAGACTCCCTGGACGGAGAGGGTGAACTGCTCAAACAGATTCGCAGAAACAGGCCGGATCTGCCCATTGCGGTATCACTGGATTTTCATGCCAACATCAGTGAAACCATGGTAGAAAACGCCACCGTCATCACCGGTTACCAGACCTACCCTCATATCGATATCAAACAGACCGGCCTGAGAGCGGCAAAACTTCTACTGGATGCTATTAATAACAAGATAAAGCCGATAATGAGCTTCGGGAGGCTCCCTGTTCTTCCACATACGCTGAAACAGGGTACCGATGACGAACCGTTCAAGAGCCTGATGGCATTTTGCCGGGCGCAGGAACAACTCGAAGGCATATTGGATATCAGCCTGTTTGGCGGTTTCCCCCTGGCTGACACACCTTACACAGCGCCTTCCGTGATCGTTATTGCTGACGCCAACCAGGCTCTGGCCCACCGGGTGAAAGAAGACATTCTCAGGAAAGCCTGGAACTGTCATAAACAGTTCGAGTACCCGGGAACCGCTCTCGAAGCAACACTCCTTCAGGTTTCAAGACATCCAGGCCCTGTGGTGCTCCTTGATCATGCGGATAACTGCGGTTCAGGCGGAACCCAGGATGTCATGGCCATCATCAGGACATTGTATGAGTCGGACTTGCAGGACATTGCCGTAGCGGCCGTCTGGGACCCTCATGCCGTTCAGGCCATGCAGGTAGCCGGCATTGACCAGACCATCACCCTCGACCTGGGCGGCAAAACCGACATGCCCGCACTGGGTCTGAAAGGCCAGCCCCTGACACTGACTGGCCGGGTAAAAACCCTGACCGACGGCCGCTGGAAAATTCATGGCAAAATGTACCAGGGTTTAGAAATCAACCTGGGGCCGACTGCTGTTTTCGTGGCTGGCAACCTGGAAATTATCGTGGTATCCAGACATGTAGAACCTTGGGACAAAGGGATCTTCATAGCCTGCGGCATCAACCCTGAACAGAAACGCTACCTGGTCCTGAAGAGCAGGATTCATCATCGCACCAGCTTCAGGACCATCACAGCAGACGAAATACTTCTGGATGGCACGGGTGTTACCACCTCAGATTACAGCCAGCTCAGTTTCAGACATTTGCCAAGACCCGTTTTCCCGCTGGATCAGGTCGAACAGTGGCAGCCGTGATGATTCAGGCATATCGCGTAGGATCTTCTATGCCGGCCTCTTCAAACCCCTTGCGGCGATAACGGCAGCTGTCACAGACACCACAAGCCCGACCGTCTGCATCAGCCTGGTAACAGGACACAGTCATGCCGTAATCCACTCCCAGGCGATGGCCTTCCTGAACGATTTCCGATTTGGTCAGGCGCAACAGTGGCGCACGGATATGGAAGTGATCCCCCTCGACACCAGCCCTGGTGGCAAGGTTCGCCATTGTCTCAAAAGCCTGGAGGTATTCGGGCCGGCAATCCGGGTACCCGGAATAATCCACATCATTGGCACCGATAAAAATTTCCCTGGCCCCGAGCACCTCTGCCCACCCCAGAGCCAGAGAGAGAAAGACAGTATTGCGCGCAGGAACATAAGTGACAGGGATACCCTCACCTATTTGCTCCGGCACATCGATGCCGTCGTCGGTAAGGGCTGATCCGCCAATATCCCGCAGGTCCAGCCTCAGGGTTTTGTGACCGCAGACTCCCAGGGCAGCAGAAACCTGCCTGGAGGCATTCAGTTCCGCCTGGTGACGCTGACCATAGTCAAAGCTGATAGTGTGGCACTCAAACCCCTGGTCCCGGGCGATAGCGAGTACAGTGGCGGAATCAAGGCCACCGGACAGCAGAACAACCGCTTTTTTACTCATAATTCATCCAGTTATAGGCAGGTTCGGATCAACTGGCCGAAGCTGACACCAGTTACACGCCAGGCCGGTCGCCCCAAATGATTTTGTGCAATTGAACCTGGAAGCGAACCGGAAGCCGGTCTTGGAGAATCCAGCCCGCCAGATCTGAGGCCGACAACTGCCCGTATTCAGGGGAAAAAAGGATGTCAGAGACCCTGCCAGCCAGATTGTATTCCATAAGCTTACTGGCGGACCATTCATAATCCGTTCGATCCGCAATCACAAATTTCACCTGGTCCTTCTGGTCGAGGTATTGAATGTTGTCGTAGAGATTGCGATGACACTCACCGGAAGCCGGTGGCTTAAGATCCATCACCTTGACCACCCGCTGATCTATTCCTGCCAGAGCTAAAGCTCCGCTGGTTTCCAGCGAAACTTCATAGCCTTCATCGCAAAGTCGCTCCAGTAACGGCAGACAACCGGGCTGGGCCAGAGGCTCTCCACCTGTCACACAGACATAGTCAGCTGAAAAGCGGGCCACCTCTGAGAGAATGTCGTCAAGACTCATCTGCTCGCCACCGTGAAAAGCATACTCGGTATCGCACCAGCGGCAACGCAAGGGGCAACCCGTCAGACGCACAAATACAGTGGGGAGACCCGCAGTCCGGCTTTCCCCCTGAAGGGAATGGAAGATCTCAGTGATTCTCAAGGTATCCAACAACACAAACCCGAGGTGGCCAGTATTAAGCGCGTAATTCTAAACAACGCGCATCACGATGACAAAGCAGCCAATGGGCGCTTGAAGAACTTCTATGTAGAAATACTGTCCAAACATTCCATAGAAACAAAAAATTAAATTAAATTAAATTAAATTAAATTAACAAGAGGATAGCCTTATGAAAACGATATACAAGACAATTACAACCATAGCTCTGGCGCTTGGCTGCACCCTTGCCTTCGGTCAGGAAAATGGGGCTGCAAGCCTTCTGGACAAGCAGTCAAAAAGCGAATTCAACCCAGTGTGCAGTTATCAGGTGGTGATTTACAAGACCGACGGAGACACCGGAAAAAGACAGGTAGACCAGTCTTCACTGGCCACCACGGTGCATCGCAACCATATACAGTTCGATATTTTGACGCGCCCAAGCCGGAGCTTAGCGGGTATTAATGACTTGACTCCGGAAAATATGGACCAATACCAGGCTCAAACCGATCAGCACGCCGAAAGCCTGGAGAACGACACTGAGTTTCCATACACAGACCTGCAAAGAGTTTATATCAACGCTCTCTACAAACACATCATACGCCCGGAGTCCGTAAAAAAAGTCTATGACGCGCAAACAGCTGAATATATGCACAGGGGGTTAGATAACTCAGACAGCTACGCCGATTTCGAGATTATCGAGAAATGTGCCCAGATTAAAGGTCTCAGCAATTAATCAGAGCAACAGCCCGTTTGAGTGTACAGCGTGATCATCTGGTCAAAAAAAGCCTGCGGTATCGCAGGCTTTTTCACAGGTCAGAATCTTACATATTCCGCAGATAGGTATCCGACAGCCGGGCTGCCGCCGTATCAGGATAATCGCTGATCACAGACTCAAGATGCTTCCTGGCCTTGGCCTGGTCACCCAGAAGGTGATACAGGCGTCCAAGCTTGTAGGCTGCGTCTGGCACTTTTGCACTTTGCGGGTAATCGTTCAAGACCAGTTGAAAGTCATCATGGGCTTCACGGTAACGCCCCTGGGCCATCTGAACTTCACCCAGCCAATACTGGGCGTTGTCTGAGTAACGGCCTTGAGGATAGTCCTCAAGTAACTGCCGCATAGCACTCAGGGCTGAGTCAAACTTCCTTTCACCAATCAGCGCAAAGGCCGCATTGTAGTCAGCCTCTTGTTTCTTTGCCGCTGCTGCCTCCAGCTGCGCGTTCACATCAACAGACACTGACTCAGGAGACTGAATACTTCCCTGCTGTTTTTCCGGCAGGACAGCCGGCGCTTTTTCTTCCTGGCTGGCTTTGGCTTCACCGGCACCCAGGCGGGTGATGCGTTCATCCAGGTCAAGGTAACGATCACGGTTTTCCTGCTGCAGCTGCCCGATCCGGTAGCCCTGTTCCTCCACCTGACCACGCAGCGACATAATCTCTCCACGCAGTTCATCAATCAGGTTCAACAGATGTGCGGTACCACTACTGCCCGTGGCTGAGGGGGTTACGCTTGAACGGGTTTCACCCTGAACACTGGCAGCCGCTGTAGTCGGCCGGGATTCCACCACTGGCACCTGCGCCAGCACAGACCCAGACAGTAGAGCGGCCAGAATAAAGATTGAGGATTTAACAGGTTTCAGACTCATTCAGTTCTAGTCCGTTGTATTGTCATGACGCAACACGGGTTCGGCATTACTGTTACAGGCCACTGATGATAAGGCTGTCTTTACAGCAATTGTCGAACCCGGTCATGAACAAGGTTGCACCTTTTTACGATCAGTTGGTCACAATGTGCGCGCGACGGTTCTTGACCCAGGCTGTTTCATTGTGAGCCGGGTCAATCGGCTTCTCGAAACCGAAGCTGATCACTTCAATGCGGCTGGCCGTCACACCTTTTGCCACCAGATAGTTCTTCACTGCGTTGGCACGACGCTCACCCAGCGCCAGGTTATAGGTGCGGGTACCGCGCTCGTCAGTGTGCCCCTGGATTACGATATTTCTGTTCCGGCCTTCATTGGAGTTCAGGTAAGCAGCCTTGACATCCAGGGCCTGGTAGTCATTGTCACTTAACTTGGAGCTGTCAAAACCGAAGTTATAGGTATCCTTGTCCAGCAGATCTTCAATTTCCTCGGCGGAGGCACGTACCTCACCACTGTCCAGGACAGCCTGTACCGCAGGATCCAGAACCGGAGTGATCTCTATGACAGGTTCTTTCTCGGTAGTAACCACAGGGGCGGTATCTACATCCGATGTGCTACCACCGTCTTTAGTCGTGGCACAGCCGGCCAGCCATAAAGCAGAGGTCGCCAGGGCCGCTGCTTTAACGAAATTGGCAATTCGCATGTCAAGCTCCAATCGTTCAATGTTGGTTCAATGGTTTTCTTCGATTTTGCAGTACAGTATCAGAACTCGTCACAACGCACTAGCCCGCAGCTCAGGGGCTGCGGACTGTTCTGTTGTTTCTGTCTGCAAATGCCGCCCGTTTACGGCTGTATCTATTAGCCTCCAGGCGACACTCTGCTGCTGTCAGCGTTGAGCACTCACCGCCGGCCCCCAGACCGGTTCACGAACATCTCCATCAGCAGATGGCAAACGGTATTTTACCCGCCCGTCCGCCGTTACAATACCCAATTCTCCATTTTTTGCCCCTTGGGCGGCATAGATCAGCCTTCTGCCCCCCGGTGAAACGCTTGGGGAGTCTTCCAGCCGGGAGGAAGTCAGCAATCTGAGACGTCCTGTATCCAGGTCCTGGACAGCAACATTAAAGTCTGCCGCGCCCTGCCCCTTATGCACCAGCGCCAGGGACTTGCCGTCCGGGAACACTTTCGCCCGGGCATTGAACCGGCCCTTGAAGGTCAGGCGGCGGGGTTTGCCATCCGCTACGACCGTCCCATCATTGCGTCGCTTGACACCCAGCTGATAAATCTGTGCACTGCCTCCCCGGTTGGAAGTAAAGACCAGGCTGTTGCCGTCAGGCATCCAGTCGGGCTCGGTATCAATGGAAAAATGGCTGGTGATCTGGCTGAGCTTGCCGGACTTCAGATCCTGGACATAAATATCCGGGTTATCCCCCTTGGACAGCACCAGCGCCAGCTGGGTTCCATCGGGAGAAAAGACCGGCGAACTGTTCAGTCCCCGGTGGCCGGTTATTTTCTGCCGTTTGCCGGTAGCCAGTTCCTGCACGAAGATGGCCGGTCGGCCAGACTCAAAGGAGACATAGGCTATACGACTTCCGTCTGGTGACCAGCTGGGAGAAAGAATCGGCTCCCTGGAACGAAGCACCACACGTGCACGCTTGCCATCGGCATCAGCGTAATTCAGCTGATAGTCGGTGCGCTCAACACTGTGCCTCTGGGCTGTGACATACATGATGCGGGTGGAGAAATCGCCGGGAATGCCCGTAATCTTCTCATACACGGCATCACTGATATGATGGGCCAGCGCCCGCAGCTGGCTCTCGACACCTTTTGCCTGCCCTTTGACAACACTTCGCTGACGGACAGTGTCAAACAGCTGATAATCAACCTGGTAAGTGCTGCCAACCAGGGTGACCTTGCCGGTCACCAGGTAGGAAGCACCAAGAACACTCCAGTCCCGGTAATACACCTCCGACTCCCGGCTCGGGTAGCTCAGCATATCCTTCCTGGGCAGCGAAGCGAAAAGACCACTGAGATTGAGGTCGTTCTCGACAATACTGGCCAGATCCTCCGGCAGAAGTTTTTTCCCTTCCCAGCTGAAAGGCGACACAGCCACTTTAACGGCCTGGTCATTGCCCTGGGTTATCTCGATGGTCAGCTCGGCCCTGGCCAGCTGCGCAAACAGCAGGGCCAGCAGCAACGGAAACCAGGTCACACTTTTTTGGACAGCTCTCATCATC
This sequence comes from Endozoicomonas sp., assembly GCA_051008495.1. GTDB lineage: Bacteria > Pseudomonadota > Gammaproteobacteria > Pseudomonadales > Endozoicomonadaceae > Endozoicomonas_A. Next base: position 15,510 of record JBPCXN010000113.1, read on the forward strand.
TCACCAGATCCTCTGGCCTGAACCGGAAATTAAATCGTCGGAAACTCTTGTCAAAAATACGCCGCTCAAGATTCCTCACCTCGGGAAAAGGCGCCGCACGCTGAACAGCCTGGACAACAGATCGATCATAGGCGTCATTGCCGCTGCTTTCGATCAGGCGCACCTCCAGCAGATCACCGTAGGGTGACAAGGCTACCTGCAAGGTAGCCACCATGTTGTTACGGGCACTCGGCGGGCGATTCCAGTGTTGCGCCACCAACTGCCGGAACAGGCCGGAGTATCGGGCGACTTCTGTCGCCTCCTGTTCCGCCTGGGCGGCGGCCTGGGTCTGCTCCCGCTGCAACTGTTCCTGCTGAAGCCTTTGCCGCAATTCTTCCTGCTGCTTTCTCAACCGCTCCTGTTCCAGCCTTTCCCGGCGCTCACGCTCTCTGCGGGCCTCTGCCTCATGGCGGGCTTTCTCTTCAGCTTCCTGCTGTTGCTTCAGGGCAATTTCCCGCTCCCTCTGCTGTTTGACCCTCAACGCCTTCTGGCGCTGTCTCTCGGCCTGCTCCCTGGCTTTTCTCGCTTCATCGGCTTTCGGGCGTTGCGGCGGGCGCGGCTGCTGTTTCTCAGGCACCGGTTCCGGCTTCGGCAGCTCCACCAGACTGGCCCTGATATTCTGGGGCGGTACGATCTTCAGCTTACTGTCGTCTGACCAGCTGTTTGTCAGGAAACCCAACATTAGCAAATGCAGAAACAGAGAGACAACCGTCGACAAGCCATAACTGACAAATTTACTGCGTATTTTTCTGCGCAGGAAAGAACCGCTGGAGAACAAGCCGGCGTTGATGGTCTGACTGAAAACGGACCCCTTTTTCATGAAACTCTCATGCCGCTGTTTTACCTCTTATCCAGTGGGGCCGGGTCGGTAATCAGACCGACATCATTAACACCTGCCCCCTGGAGCCCGGCCATCAGCTCCACCACTGAACCGTAATTGACACTGCGATCCCCCTTGATCAATACCCGTGTCCGCGGACTGGCCGACACTATTTTACTGACCATTTCCTGGATAGCATCCAGGTTCTGAGCTTTTTCACGAGTAGAACCCAGGTCAACAAAATACTCGCCATTCGCCTTGATGGAGACAATAACCGCTTCAGCGTCTTCCGGCAGGGGCAAGGGCTTACTGCTGGTTTTGGGCAGTTCGACTTTTACGCCCTGGGTCAGCATCGGCGCACTTACCATGAAAGCCACCAGCAATACCATCATGATGTCGATGAACGGCACCATGTTGATCTCCGACATCGGCTTGCGTCCGATTCTGGATCGAGCCATGACTCAGGCTCCTTTCCGGCTGTGAACCTTGCGATGCAGAATACTGTGAAACTCATCAGCAAAGGTTTCGTAATTGGCCAGCAGGGCATCGACCTTGGAAACATAACGGTTATAGGACACAACCGCCGGAATCGCTGCTACCAGGCCGACGGCCGTTGTCATCAATGCTTCGGCAATACCTGGCGCCACTGTCGCCAGGGTTGCCTGCTGAACATTAGCCAGCCCGCGGAATGAGTTCATGATGCCGACCACGGTACCAAACAGCCCGACATAGGGGCAGGTGGAACCGACGCTGGCCAGGAACGGCAGGTGGGTTTCCAGTTTTTCCTGTTCCCGGGAAATGGCGACACGCATGGCCCGCTGGGTGCCTTCCAGAATGGCATCGGCATCCGCGCTGCTCTGGCTGCTGAGGCGGGTAAACTCCCTGAAGCCTGACTTGAAGATCTGTTCCATGCCGCTGTCAGGATCAGACTCCTCCTGCACCTCACGGAACAACTGGGTAAGCTCCATTCCGGACCAGAAGCGGTCTTCAAACTCCAGCATTGCCTGCCGGGCGCTCCGGATCAGCAACCCCCGCTGGATGATCATCACCCAGGAGGCAACCGAAGTCGCCACCAGCAACAGCAACACCAGCAGAACCACCCAGCTGGCGTTGCTGATCAACGACCACATGGACATGCTATCAGCCACAGATTAACCTCACTTGTTTCAAAAAAGAGCTCTGGAAAACTGGCCGGGAATCGACAGGCCAGTCTCCTGGAAAACAGGAATTGCAACGGATCATATCATCATTTTTGTAGCATTTTACTGCGCAGGGTTTTATCAATAGCCACCGGCTTCAGGGTTTCACTATCGACACAACCAACAACAAAACGTCCCTGGCATAACAATTTGTCGGCCAGCCTGACACTTTGCTGGAACACCAGTTTCACCCTACCCACCGATTCCAGTCCGGCGGTAATGGTCAGTTCGTCATCAAGCCTGGCCGGAAGCTTGTACTGAACCGAGGCATCGGCCACCACAAACATTCTCTTTGCCGCCATCATGACCTGCTGTTCATACCCCAGGCTGCGGAGAAACTCGGTCCGCGCCCGCTCCATGAACTTAAGATAATTGACGTAATAAACAATGCCACCGGCATCCGTGTCTTCGTAGTAGACTCTCACCGGCAGGCAAAATCGGGACAGGGTTTCAGGCTCCACGACAGCACTCACATCCATAGATCGTACATATAGGTCGAATAACAGGTTCGATCTTGCATGATCTGGCTCCATGACGCCAGCCTGAACCTTTTCCTGTTTGCTTCTTACACGTCCGCCGAGCCTGCCATTAATCAATAACACCATCCACGCCGGCAATGCCGGTTAGGATAAGGGTGGTGCCAATAGCTGCGATCCTCCCGCATCAGCCTGAGCCTCTCCTCAGCCAGTTTCTGCCGCGCCGCGTCGGACTTTTGTCGTTTAATTTCCGTTTCCAGGTGTTCCTGGCGCTGCAACAGGTCTGCTTCTGGCACCAACAATCCAAGTCGCCTTAAGGCCTGTACCGCCTCAGGGATACCCCAGCGGGCAGCCATTGAATAATGCTCGACAGCCTCAGACAGCGAAGGCGCCACTGCCAGTCCATGTTCATAACAGAGGCCAGTATGGTACAGATCCTGGGGCAACTGACTGCGCCCCTGCAAAAGTGAGTTGCAGCTGTAGACCGACGGTATGAATGCTGGAGCGAACAATCCCGCTTCCATAGGTTGCCCGTCCGTCCTGACGGACTGACAGCCGGTCAGGAGCAGATACAGGGCTACCAGGAGAAAAGCAGAGGCAAATTTTAACGAGGCAGGCGGTTTCAACATCATTTCGTACACCAGGTTTGAGTCTTTCCCCTTATATCTGTCCAGGCTCTTACAGGGAGAGTACAGGGAGAGTACAGGGAGAGTACAGGGAGAGTGCCAGTAACATTAGATCACCCGGCAGGGCTCTGGTTCCCCGGAAATTTTCATGTTTTGGCCGTAATCCGGAGCAACTCTTCTTTCATGGTTTCGATAGCCTGCATATCCAGGTCACTGCACAGCTTGACCAGCTGCTGCGGGTAACGGCCAAACGCGCTGTCTGGCCGGCAGTTCACCATTACGCGAGTACGGATTATCAGGACTGGAAGAGGAGCCAGTCCCGGGGAAGGTCAATCGGAGGGCAGTTCCAGTCCAAAATGCAGATAGGCGTTTTTGGTCACCATGCGCCCACGGGGAGTGCGCATTATGTAACCCTGTTGAATCAGGTAGGGTTCCAGTACATCTTCTATGGTATCCCGCTCTTCACTGATAGCGGCCGCCAGGCTGTCAACCCCGACCGGCCCTCCATCAAATTTTTCAATCATGGCCAGCAGCAGGCGACGGTCCATATGATCGAAGCCACTGGCATCCACGTCCAGCATGTTCAGGGCGGCATCAGCGATGACCTGTTGAATGGCGCCATCCCCTTTCACCTCGGCAAAGTCACGAACCCGGCGCAGCAAACGGTTGGCGATTCGTGGCGTTCCCCTGGAACGACAGGCAATCTCCCTGGCGCCCGCCTCATCAATGTCAACCCTCAGAATGCCCGCTGAGCGCATGACGATGCGGGTAAGGTCGGCAATAGAATAAAACTCCAGACGCTGGACAATGCCAAAGCGGTCCCGTAACGGCGAAGTCAGCAGTCCAGCCCTGGTCGTAGCTCCTACCAGGGTAAACGGAGGCAGATCGAGCTTGATGGAGCGGGCCGCCGGCCCTTCACCAATCATGATATCCCGCTGGTAGTCTTCCATCGCCGGATAAAGCACCTCCTCCACGACCGGGCTAAGACGATGTATCTCGTCGATAAAGAGCACATCATTGGGTTCCAGGTTGGTCAGCAGCGCCGCCAGGTCACCGGCTTTCTCCAACACGGGGCCAGAGGTGGTGCGGATTTCACTGCCCATCTCATTGGCAAGAATATAGGACAGCGTCGTCTTGCCGAGCCCGGGCGGTCCGAAAATCAGGGTGTGGTCCAGGGCATCTCCACGCTTGCGGGCAGCCTGGATAAAAATCTCCATCTGCTCCCGTACTTTGGGCTGCCCAACGTAATCGGTCAGATTAACGGGACGGATGGCCCGGTCCTGGGCTTCTTCCAGAGGCCGCTCTCCGGCGGAAATCAAACGATCTGCTTCTATCATGACAAAGCCTGTATAGCGATACTGAAAGCCTACCATCTAGTCTGCAGCGGCAACAGATGTGGATTGGCGTCCCCGGTCAGATTCAGGCGGTATCGTTAAAGATGGTTCATACTCTGCAAAGCCCTCTGATAATCTTCTATGCTGTTCTGTTCAGGGCGTAACGGGTGAATCGCGTCCGGCTGTAATTTTCAGGGCTGTAATCTCCACAATGACATCCAACACCGTTTCCTCATCGGGCCTGGCCTGTTCCGTACTGGCGTCAGTCCTGTTTGGCATCGTTCCATGGTACGTTCAGTTACTGGGAATGGAGGGCAACCTGCTGTTCTGGAACCGGATTTCCTTCACTACTGTGACCATAGTGGCTATCCTCTGGCTGCAACGACGCTGGCCAGAAGTCAGGACCATTTTCCAATCACCACGAACCATGGTTTATCTCGGCCTGGGAACAGTGATCATCGGCATCCAGTGGTGGCTCTTTGTCTGGGCTCCGGTGAACGGCCAGACCAAGGAGCTGTCGCTGGGCTATTTCCTGCTCCCACTGACGCTCGCCCTGACCGGAAGACTGGTCTACAAGGAAACCATCAGGCCTCTGCAGAAGCTGGCTATAGTTTTTGCCGGAATTGGTGTTCTAGCAGAGATCCACCAGCAGGGCAGCCTGCCCTGGGTCGCCATCACCGTGGCCGGACTCTACCCGTTCTATTTTATGCTGCGCCGCAAAGTGGACGTTGCCCCCCTGCCCGGCATGTTCTTTGAGAACCTGCTCTTTTTTCCCATAGCGCTGTTTATCCTGCTTACAGATACCCATTTTCACAACCTGTTGAACACTTCTGGTGACCTGATGTTCCTATTACCGGGGCTGGGCATTCTCTGTGGCTCTTCTATGCTCTTTTACATTGCCGCCTCCAGGAAGCTTCCTGTCAGCCTTTTCGGACTGTTGGGTTACCTTGAACCGGCGGTCATCTTCCTGGTCGCCATTCTGATTCTCAGGGAGCCTTTCAATGCCGAACAGATGCTGACTTACGGCTTTATCTGGCTTGCGGCCACCATTACCAGTTTTGATTCCATTCGTCTGGTAAGAGCTTCAGCTGCAACCTGAAAGCCTGGTCTTCTATTCATCCCATCTAATGAACAAGAAGAACATAAGCATGACACTGAAAATCTTTGACAGCCTGTCGCCCGGCAAAAGTTTATTTACCCAGTCACTGCCCATTCTTCTGGTCTTTTCGCTGATGTCCATTGAGACTTCGGGGCAGCTCCCGGAAACGCTGACCGTGAATCAGTTCCTGTACGAAAACAGCTTTGTTGAAATCAAGAGTCCGCACGTCCCGGGCATTCATCTGAATTTACAACAGTACCTTTCTCCCGCAAGTTCATCCAAAATGATTGGATTACCCGTTCTAAGTTCCTCGCCCGCGCTACCCAAGTTCCCAATCCAGCCAGTCACTGGAACTGCTGCAACAGGAAAACCCGGGCAAAAAAGAGCCTACCGTGTTGCTCAAGATGAAAAAGTAACACATGGCCACGACACCCGGTTAAAAAACAAAAGGAGGAAAATAACCAGGCTTTTGATTCAGGCCGCTCAGGTTCTCTATAGAGATGAATTAACAAACGACATGACAATTATAGTTATGGGGGGGTTGATAAAAGATGTGAAGCCCACATCTGAGGTAACCGTTGAAAAAGGTGATGAGGTACACACCTACTTCGGGGAAACGGCCGCACCGGGTTTTATCGATACATTGATTCATGGTGCTGATGGACATGATGTTATGGATGGCACTGTAGAAGCCATTCTGGGTATTGCCAGGAGATTACCCGAGGAAGGGGTTACCGGTTTTCTGCCCAGCTCCATGACGGCCAGCTACTTGGACACACGGAAAGCTGCCAAAGTGATCGCTGAAGCAGCTGCAATAAACCCGCCGTCCAATGCAGCAGTTCTGGGCTGGCATGCAGAAGGCCCGTATTTCTCGCCCAGTAAGATGGGTTGCCACAATCCGGATTGTCGCCAGGACCCAAGTATTAGAGAAGTATCGAAGTGGTGGTCGGCGTCACATAACCTGTTGAAAATAATTACAGTAGCGCCAGAGCTGCCGGGTGCCGTGAATCTTATACGATGGGCTATTCCTAACGGTATTGTTGTTTCGCTGGGACACACTGCAGCAGACTATCAGGAGACCCAGGCAGCCATTGCAGCCGGGGCAGGACTGGCCACACATATCTATAACGCCATGGCGGAGAGTCACCAGAGAACAGGCTGCGCCCTCTGTGTACAGCGCTTCAGTAACATACCTTTCACGATCATTGTCGACGGCCTTCATCTTGACAGGCACTTCGTGCAAACCCTGACAGCAACGACCCCTGACTTTTCCAGAAGGGCCATTCTCATCAGTGATGGTATTCGGGCCAAATACAAGCCCGACGGTATTTACGAGTTTGGCGGTATGAAAATCGAAGTCAGAGAGGGTGCCGCCAGGCTCACAACGGGTGAAAAAAATCTCGCCGGCAGCATTGTTAAGATGAACGAGGCCGTTGCCAACATACAAACGTTTTCTGTGGGTGCTGTCAGCCGTTCACAGGCTCTTCTCATGGCCAGTCACAACCCTGCCAAACTTCTGAATCTTGAACGTTCACTGGGCATGATCCATTCAGGGATGCAGGCAGACATTGTCATCCTCGGAGAGGGAGAGTCCGTGATCGCCACCTACCGGAAAGGGAGAAGAATCTTTTACGCCCGCGAACCCTGAAAGCTCGCACAGGCAATTGCCCGCAAGCGAGAAGCAATTGGTTCTTCTTCAACTCAGCACCAGGCACATTATAAGGATCACTTCCGGGAATCTTGACAGCGTCCGGATGAGCACTTATCTTGACGACGTCCAGATAAAAAATAACGCCAACAATCAGGGACCAGTGATGACTTACCAAAGCCTCCGGCTGAGTATCGAAGCCGGGATAGCCCATCTGGAACTCAACCGTCCTGACAAACTGAATGCCATGAACATCGATTTCTGGCGTGAATTACCCGAAGCCGTGCGAACCCTGGACGCAGAAGCCAGTGCCCGCGTTATTGTTATATCTGGCGCTGGTCGTATGTTTACTGCGGGTATGGATCTGTCGGTTTTCATGAATCCCGTCGTCAACCTTACTACCGGTGAAGAAGGTCGCAGAAAAGAGCACTTCAGACGACTGATCCTGCAATTGCAGGATACGTTCACTGCCCTGGAAACCATTCGCATTCCGGTACTGACTGCCGTCCACAGAGGCTGTATCGGTGCTGGCCTTAACCTTATCACCGCTGCCGACTGCCGCTATGCAACAGAAGACGCATACTTCTCGGTAAAGGAAACCCAGCTGGGTATGACGGCGGATGTGGGTGTTTTGCAGCGCCTGCCTAAAGTCATCCCCGAAGGCATGGCAAGGGAACTGGCCTATACCGGTCGAAAGCTGCCAGCCGATGAAGCCCTGCGCTGCGGACTGGTAAACGCTGTTTATCCTGACAAGGAAACCATGATGGAGAAAGTCATGGCCACTGCCCGTCAGATTGCCGCCAATTCACCGCTGGCAGTAGCTGGAACCAAGGAAATGATCAATTTTGCCCGTGATCACTCCGTAGCAGACAGCCTGAAGTACATGGCCACCTGGCAGAGCGGTATGTTTCAGCCCGCAGAAATGGCCATAACCTTCCAGGCCAGTGCCCGGAAAGAGGAACCCGAGTTTGAGGAACTCAGGCCCGTGAAGCCACCTCTGACATAATCAGATCATGCTTTTCAACGCCAGGCGGATAACATCTTCACTGTTCATCCCGTCAGCAAAGACCTTGCTGACCACCTTGCTGGCGTCCTGTGGCTTATAGCCCAGAGACACCAGTGCACTGACCGCATCCTGCTCAATGGCGGCCGCTGCGTCCGCCATTTCCGTCCCCACTACCATGGGTTTGCCATCCAGCAATGGTGCCGACTGCCAGCGCTCCAGTTTGTCCTTCATCTCAACAATCAATCGTTCAGCCGTTTTCTTGCCCACTCCTGGGAGCTTCACCAGGGTGGCGCTGTCGTTATCATGCACACAGCGGACAAAGTCTTCAGCCTCAATACCTGACAGCAGAGTCAGCGCCAGCTTTGGCCCGACACCGTTTACCTTGATCAGGGTACGGAACAACTCTCGCTCTTCCCTGTTGTTGAAACCGTAAAGAAGCTGGGCATCCTCACGAACCACGAAGTGGGTATAAAGCACCACTTCTGCACCACTTTCAGGTAACCGGTAAAACACCGACATGGGTGCTTCAATTTCATAAGCCACCCCGCCTGTCTCAACCATCAGCCAGGGGGGCTGTTTCTCTACCAGAACACCTCTGATTCTTCCGATCATGTCTCTATCCAGATTCTTTTAATCCGCAGCCGGTTACACCAACTGCAATTCCTGTTCATATCCTACCAGCCCGCTGACCAGAGGGTCAGAACCACTGACAATAACACCTTTAGCCAGAACTTCTCTGCCTCAGCCACCTCTAACGATCAATAGCATTCACCTTTAGGCAGGAGCCATTATGGATAAATTCAGAACCTTCCTGGGAGTGCTCTGGCAGTTTCTGCCCGGAGCCGGGCTGGCCAGCGAATACCACCCTTTTGTTCCCGGTGGTGCTATTCCCATCCCCTTCATCCAGTCCCAGAAATTGCTGCTGGACGCAGGTCTGGTTGACCAGCTGGCTTCGTCACCACAATTAACAAAACCAGCCCGCAGCTTCACCAGCTATATGCAGGGATACAGCAGCCTGCCCCTGAAGGATCGGGCTCTTGTGGCACTGCGCAGTGCTCATCTGTGTGGCGCCAGGCACTTACTTCCTGACATAGCCCTGTGTGCCAGAGATACAGGCCTGCAAGCCAGTGATATCGAGTTTGTCGCCAGGGGGCATCAGGCGCCGGGCTGGAATCGTCACCAGCGATTGCTTCTGGTGATTACAGACCAGCTCTACGAAAACCAGGAAATTAACCGCCGTCACTGGCGTGAATTGCAGAAAGTTTATGACAGTCAGCAGGCTCTTGACCTGGTGTTATGCATTGCCGCTTTCCATCTCTGCGTCTACAACAACTGATTGAGTCGACCCGTTAAAGGCCTTTCAGCCGGCGACGGGCAGAACCGGTAACACCGGCCATCCGTACCATACTGGCCCGGGTATGGGCGTGGCAAATGGCTATGGCCAGGGCATCCGCGGCATCCGATTGAGGTGTATCATTCAGCCCCAGGATGGACTTAACCATATGCTGAACCTGGAACTTGTCAGCGGACCCTTTTCCAACAACCGCCAGCTTAACCTGTCTGGCGGCATATTCAGACACCTCCAGCTTGTGATTCACCACAGCAACAATGGCCGAAGCACGAGCCTGCCCCAGTTTAAGTGCCGAATCAGCGTTACGGGACATAAACACCTGCTCAATACCGACACTTTGGGGGGAGTATTGTTCAATCACAGCGCTGACGCCATCGTAAATCTGTTGCAATCTTTCAGGCAGGGGGGCTTCGCGTATACGTATACAACCCGAGGCCACATACAGGCATCGGCTTCCAATTTCTTCAATGATGCCATAGCCGGTAATACGCGAACCCGGATCTATGCCCATGAGTATGGCCATTCAGACTAAATCTCAAAAAACAGCTAATTCACGACAGGATACTGTACATTTATACAACTTACTAGCAGGTACAAATGTACTTAGAAACAGTCAGAAGAGTGTTGCGACAAAAATTACAATTCCAGAACATGGGCTTACGAAACAGGCCTAGGATGAGACGGGAAAGACGCATAAGCTTCAGGCAGGAAGTTTGGGAAGTTCTCTATGAGAGATACATTCAGAAGCCTGCTCATTCTGAGTGGCATTATAATAGTGATGTTTTTCGTTCTGATCGGGTTTAACGTCTGGGCTTTATCCTGATGCCCCAGATGCACTCTGCCATACCCAAACGGATGGCAGGCATCTTTGCTCAACTCAGACAAAGCTCCCTTTAAGCACCAGACGATCCAACTCTTCTTCCTCTTCCCTGGAATCAGCCACATCAGACGGCACATCCTGGATCTCGGCAATAAACTCGGCCGCTTTCAAACTGGCGATAAAGTTTACCTCAGCGGACTTGTCGTCTTCTGCAATATGACTCTGCTCCCTGCGGACACTATCCTCCAGCATCAGATCCAGAGCCTGTTTCGCGAATGCTGCTGGAGTATCTATTTTTGTGGTGTCACTAACTGCCAGAATTTCACTGTTTAACTGTTCTTTCTCAGCCTGTTTACTGGCATCGCTGCGCATCGCAACCGCTATGGCTTCGTAAAACAGCCGCTCCCCCTCATCATCCTCACCTTTGCCCTCAAGCTCTGCCAGCAGCTGGGTGATGTCAGTAGGGTCACGGGGAATAAGGAAGGCTTGCAGGTAATTCTGATCCAGGGTCGACAGCCCGGGAATGCCTGAAGTTGGCTGAATCTGACCTTTGCCTAAAGCAGCCTGATCAACAGGCTTGCTGTCCTTAGTACCAGCAGCCAACTGCAATCCACTGGTTGCTGCAATTTCCTGAACCTCAGGCTCAGCAGCTGCAACGGCAACCTCAACAGGAATGACCTGTGGAATACTGTCGGATACGGCACTCAGCAGAACCCCAGCGGTCGAAGATTTTCCAGAATGATCACTCTCTGAATCAGCAGAATGACTGGCCTCTGTCACTGACTGAGCTTGCTCAGCGGCAATCTCTACAGCCTCTTCACTGGCAACGGCTTGCTCAGGGTTAAGTGTTTCTTTTGCCTGACTGGCAGCATTTATCTGGTTATTTACTTTTTCTGTAGCGGCACTGGCTGACTGAGCCTGGGCAAGCCTCTCACTGATACGTCGTTCCTGAATGGCTTTTTCTCCTGTATCCAGAGAATCTGCACTGAAGTCCTGGGCAACCCGCTGAATCAATCGCTCGACGCCGAACTTAGCTTCGCTGATTATGAAGAGAACCGCCCGCGCCTTGTTAATTAACTGCTGCTCTTCTTTTGTCAGCCCCCCCATTCCTTCCAGTTCTTTCATCAGAGGCTTCAATTCTTCAAATACAGCTCCTTTTTCACTCTGCATTCTTTTAAGTGAAGTGATTTCTGGTAATTCACCGGCTCCCCTCGTTGAGGCGAATGGCAGCAAACTAGACTTGATCTCCGCATTCTTCAGCCTTATATCTTCGACCAGTTCGCCAATGCGATTATTCAACCAGGCTCTCCGTTCTTCACGCTCTTTGATTGTGTTCATTTCTGGGCTTTTTCCAATCCCTTCAGGATCGACAATTTTTTTATCTATGATTTTATCAACAAACTGGTTACCAATTAACTCAGCACCGATCAGTGCCAGCGTATCTCCCAGCATACCCGTGATCAGAGACATCAATGTGTAGCCATCACTCAAATCAAAATCTTCAGTCTTAAACTTGTTATTGAAGTAACTCACTGAAGCCCTGAAACTGTCAATTCTCATATTAACGGATTGCCTTTGCAGATCCTGCTGAATTTCTCGATCATCGTAACGCATTGCATCATCATTTGTGATCGGGGAATCAAGGTCTAACTCATTCTCCTGTGAAGGAGTGAATAAAGGGGTATCACTCCACATAATGGAAAAAAATGAAACCAAATTAGGATCGGAAGAGCTCGTACTGCCATTCGATCCAGGAGTAGCTTCTGCTACTGGAGAAGCCTGAGGAGGTACCCCAGGTGTATTGTTTTGACTTCCTATGGAATTCGACATTCGCACACCTCCTATCAAGCAGAGAAACTGTTCAGACTCAGACTTTACACTGAATTTCGTTAATCAATGTGTCAACAAAAGGCAGCCTTCAGAAAAATCATTAGTCGTACACTGGTACAAGTTGATTTTACTCAACGCTATTATCAGATCTCATAAAAATACTCTGAAGCAGGTTTAAGGGAATAAATAAGAACCTGCTTTCGGGTTTACACAAAGCTGTTTCTAAGCGCCATTACCCCAAGCTCTTTCTGCTCCTGCTGCTGATCAGCGACTTTTAAGGGAATATCCTTCACCTCAGCCAGAAAATCAGCCACTGTGGGGCTTTGTAAGTCAGCGTCCGGCTCAGGGCGTGGTTGCAACTGGAATACCGGCTGGACTGCATCAACAGGCTGCGTTTGCTGCCAGGCCTCCAGTTTCACTGCAATGGCCAGGCCTTCATCAAATGACACTTGATCCTCATCATTAAGGACAGGCGGCTCTTCATCCAAGGCAGAGAGTAATTGATCAAGAACAGTGGTGTCTTCTGGCATAAACACCGTCGCAAGGTCAGTATGATCTGACTCAGGTAACATTCTGTTTGGATCTGAATTCAGTTCAGGTACTGAATCCTGAACAGGTTGACTGGAAGAGGCACCATCGACCTGGAGAAACCTCTCACCAGACAGAGCGGATACAGGCTCTACAGTCTCAGCATTTGTCTCAACAGCTTGTTCAACGGGTACAATCTCTGGAATAGCGGCAGCCTGCTGCGGAAAAAGCGGGTTTTCCACCTGAGACGTGGCTGGTTCCGCTTGCTCATTATATTGCTGTTCGGTATTTATTCTGCGTTCTTCCACCTCGTTTTCTACGGTTTCTCTTTCTCTGTCCACCTCGTCTAGACGTTCAAACTCCCGTCGGGCATTTCGGGCACTTTCTTCAATGGCGCCGATACCTTCATCACTGTCATCTTCAAGCTCCTGAGTATCTCCAGCAAGACTCTGTAAAGCGAAACGGATGACAGCAGCCAGGTCAAAATCAAATTTCGTAAATATATCAATCAACTCTCGAGCATCCGATATGATGGCTTTGTCATCCTCAGTCAGCGGCACCCCACTACCCTCAATCTGATTGATCAGCCTTCTCAACTCATCTATCCGTGCCTTTATCACCCTTTCGCTTAACTCTCTCTGCTCATCGGTTACATACACTTCCCCGGCCTGCATATCCAATTCCCAGGACAAATCCCTCCGTAACCTGTGCACTTCCATGGTACGCTGAATATCCGAGTGATCTAAAACTTCATTTTCAGCCTCAAATTTTTCCAAGCGGTGAGGCTGAAAAGCAGCAATCATGTCACGCTCAATCTTGACGTTCACATTATCAGACCACTCTTTGGTCATACTAAACGACCACGCCATTCTCTCTCCGAGAGCCTTGAACGGATTTTCGGAAAAAGGGGTGAATTGAAATCCATCAGTGTTTCCTAATAACTCAGACACAGACTTTTCCGAATTACTATTGGCCTGACTTTCACCAGCTTCACCAGCTTCACCAGAAGATTGTTCACTGCTTTCTGTTCTGTTACTGGAATAACGGGATGTCAGGGGGGTATTGACAAATTGCTGGCCTATTCTTGAATAGGTATCTCCGAGCACGGCAGAAACAAGGCTCATCAGAGCGGAGCCATCTCCAATGTGAATCTCATCGGAATTAATGTACTGCATGCTTCTAGTGTTGTTAATCTTCTGCCGGCCTTGCTCCAGATTGGCACTTTCCTGCTGCATCTTGTCCCTGACAGCAGGGTCCTGCGCTTTTAAACTGGCCTGTCTTGGGGCATCCAGTTGAACATCTACCGACTGGTTATCAAATGAGGGCTGACCTTCGGAAGTGGAGGTCGAGTTTTCACCAGAGAAGCCTTTAGAGACTTCACTGTTTTTATCCGGGGCAGGCGCCCGGGATGGCATAGCAATGCCGCCATCTACCTGATATACACCTTTCCAGTTGTCGGATGAACTTACATTATCAACCATCGTTCTTCCTCCCTGGACGAGAGCCAAACGGTTATCGTCTTCCAATAATCAGATGTACAAGCCAGCTATCAACATCTAATCGTAAGAGCAACATCCAGAAGCGACAGATATGACAAGCTTGTTATTGATATTATTCGATAAGTATACAAATAGATGAGGAGATAGCTTCTTAAGCTTTAGTCTGATATATCATTAATTCAGACAAAAGACTTTTATAATTACCATTTCAAATAAATAGCCTTTGATAAAAAAGGCACTAAAAAGCCTCTTTTAATTTGAATAAGAGGTAATAGAAAAGACTCGATTAAAGGCTGGAAAGGGCTCCAGCCTTTCAGACGCTGGGTTAATCAACCCAGCTGCTCCATCACTTCAGCAGGAATATCGGCATTGGTGTAGACATTCTGGACGTCATCCAGGTCTTCCATGCGGTCTACCAGCTTCATGATCTTCTCAGCGCCATCCCTGTCCAGCTCAGTCTGTGTGGACGCCACCATGGCTACCTCTCCACCCGCCGGGGTCAGACCTGCAGCTTCCAGGGCGTCCTTGACCGCCATGAACTCAGTCCAGTCTGTCACCACCTCGATGGAGCCATCATCATTGCTGACGATGTCTTCAGCACCAGCTTCCAGGGCGGCCTCCATCACCGTGTCCTCATCAAGGCCGGGCTCAAAGAAAATCTGTCCCTTACGCTCGAAGAGATAGGCAACAGAACCGTCTGTTCCCAAGTTGCCGCCGTGCTTGGAGAAAGCATGACGAACTTCCGCGACAGTGCGATTGCGATTGTCTGTCAGACACTCAACCAGCACCGCAATGCCTCCGGAACCGTAACCTTCGTAGGTGACTTCTTCCATGTTGTCGTCTTCACCACCACCGGCACCACGGGCAATGGCACGATTGATGGTATCGCGGGTCATATTGGCACCCAGCGCCTTGTCTACGACCGCCCGCAGTTTGGGGTTGTCTTCAACATTACCGCCACCTTGTTTGGCCGCCACCACCAGCTCACGGATGATCTTGGTGAAGACCTTACCGCGCTTGGCATCCTGTGCCGCTTTGCGGTGCTTGATGTTGGCCCATTTACTATGACCTGCCATAGGAAATACCCTTTATCTCATCTCAAGCCTGACCGGGCCGCCAATAGCTCCCCGGCCTGACAATAATTATTAATGACTGGTAGCAGAAGCCGGATCGCGACGAATACGGATATTCAGCTCACGCAGCTGAGTTCCGTCCACTTCTCCCGGAGCCTGGGTCAGCAGACAGGCCGCAGACTGAGTTTTCGGGAAGGCAATCACGTCACGGATATTATCGGTACCACAGATCAGCATCACCAGGCGATCCAGGCCAAAAGCCAGGCCGGCATGGGGTGGCGCACCGTACTTCAGGGCGTCCAGCAGGAAGCCGAACTTCTCGCGCTGCTCTTCTTCCTGGATATCCAGGACACGGAATACCGTCTGCTGCATGGATTCACGGTGGATACGGACAGAGCCACCACCCACTTCATAGCCATTAATGACCATATCATAAGCACGAGACAGGGCTTCAACTGGCTTGGCTTCCAGCTCTTCTGGCGTGCAGGTTGGTGCGGTGAATGGGTGGTGCAGTGCTGTCAGGCTGCCGGTGTCCGTTTCTTCAAACATCGGGAAGTCAACAACCCACAAAGGTGCCCATTCAGCCGTGTACAGGTTCAGGTCACCCCCAACCTTACAACGCAAAGCACCAAGAGCTTCGTTCACAACCTTGGCCTTGTCAGCGCCGAAGAAGACAATATCGCCGTTCTTCGCATCCAGGCGTTCCATGATCTTCATGGTCACGTCGTCGCCCAGGAACTTGATGATCGGGGATTGCAGGCCGTTAGCGCCGTTTTCGATCTCGTTGACCTTGATCCAGGC
>JBPCXN010000114.1:0-39780 GCA_051008495.1 Endozoicomonas sp.
GGTTGACGCCTGAACACATTCTGAAGCAGGAACTGCTGCTGAACCAGCTGATTGTTGATATCCACCTGCTCCAGCTGGACTTCCTGAATAGCGATGCCAGGGAGCAAATGCTTGACCATCTTGCCATCCTGGACAAGACCATTCCAGCTCTGCCCCGTCAGGCCGTAGATGGCGAAATCACGGATCTGCTGACAGCCACCCTGGCGCTCTGGCCGGTGATCAGCCGCCATACTTTATGGATCAGCAAACTTCCACCCCAATCACCGGTTCCAGAAGCCACCACACTGTTGCTGGCATTGGCAAAACTCGACCGACAGCTGCTTTTGCTGCGACAGAAGATGCTGACCAGCAACCCGAAGAAGAGCCAGGAGCTGAATTTTCTGGAGCAGGCACTGCTGATGCAGAGACTCTCAAGAGAGTACCTGAGCCTGACGGTCTCCAGTAAGGAGCAGGAAGAGAGCACCACCGGCAGAACCCAGCTGCAAACATTGGCACTGCATTTTGGCCAGCGACTGGAGAGAATGAGCAAGCAGTTCCGCCAGCACCCCCATGCAGGACGCCCTATAAGACAGGCCCATGCCGCCTGGCAATTTATTGCCGGTAATATTGCCACCTTCCCGCAACAGCCGGTTCCGGAAATGGTGGCCCTCTATACAGACCGGATTGTCAGCAAACTTCAATCCGTTCACCAGATGTTTTAGCCTGACTGGTCACCTCTTCTCTGGCACAGACCTGCTGAATAAACACTTCTGCCTCACCCCAGAAAAATTGGGCCGGAAACTGCTCTGACAGTTTGAATGCTTCCGGGATATAAGACAGAAGAGAGTAACTGACCGATATCACTATTGTTCCTGATGGCAACTCAGCCAGCCTGTCAGCCAGCTGCCTGATAACCGGATCATCAAGGTTCGAGCCATACAGATAAACGATTGTTGCTCCAGACAGGTCAGCCTGAAGATAGTCCTCACAACGAGCCTCAATACCTTCCAGGCCAAAACGTCGAGCTGTGCCTGCAAGCCGGCGACAGAATGCCGGTACCTGGTCAATTGCCGTTACCCTGCAACCCAGTACGGAATTCAGCCAGATGCTGGTAAAGCCGCTTCCCGCACCCAGCTCAAACACATGGCAATCCAGCAGCTCGCCGTTATTTCCGCCGAACCTCGTCATCACCCTCTCCATGATGCTGTGCAAAGTGGTGAGAGGGGTTTCACCATACTGATAACAATCAGCCTCACCCTGCTGCTTGCAGTAACGACGACTCACCCGGTAAGGATCATCAACCAGGTAGAGCAGTTTCAGCCAGAGGAATGCACGGGCAAATTGCCAAGACGAAAAATAGCTCCGACAGATTTGCAAGGCTTCACGCCATTCCCGTGCATTGACCAGCAAGGCAAGCAGGGTCAGATGCGCAAGACCCATAATCCTTTTGATCATGCCGGGCTTTTATAGAAGAAATAACTGAAAACTTATAACGATTCCCCGAATAAAGGCAAGGCTCAGGCTCGCGAGCACTCCGGGAGAGACAACAAAACCTGTAGTCAATCCATGCCAGATAGACTATGTTTTCGATCAGGCAAGGGAGTAGAGATTATGAACAAAACCCAGACCCGCCTTAACCCCGAAGACCAGGCGAAGGTTGACCGGTTTCTGAAACAGGGCGTCAATGCAACCGAACGAAGCAGCTTCAAACCCTGGCGGCTGATGCTGTGGCTGGCGGTGGTCATTATCATCCTCGGCATCCTGAGCAGGTTTATCGGCTCTTTCGTCCTCGGATAACGAATAACCTCAAAACCCAAGAATAAAAGCGAGAACACATTGACAGAAACACAACTCCACCGGATTGTCATAGTGGGAGGAGGTGCCGGCGGTCTTGAGCTGGCAACCCTTCTGGGAAGGACCCTCGGAAAAAAGAAAAAGGCGCACATCACCCTGGTGGATGCTCGCCGCACCCATTTCTGGAAACCCCTTCTGCATGAAGTAGCGGCTGGCTCACTGAACGCCTTTGAAGATGAACTCTGCTACCTGGCGCAGGCCAAGTGGAATCATTTCAGCTTCATCCCCGGAAGAATGACCGGTCTCAACCGAAAGGCAAAGAGTATTATCCTGGCGGCCATCACGGATGAGTCCGGCAAAGAAGTCGTATCAGCCCGCCAGCTGCAATATGACAGTCTTGTCATCGCCGTTGGCAGTACGGCGAATGACTTCAACACGGCCGGTGCTGCAGAAAACTGCCTGTTCCTGGACAACCGGGAGCAGGCCGAACGCATTCACACCTCGCTTCTGAATCATTACCTTCACGCTCAAGCCTCCGGCAGCATGGCAAGCGAGTTAAATATCGCCATCATCGGTGCCGGAGCAACAGGTGTGGAACTGGCGGCTGAACTCCATCATGCAGCTATTGAGCTGTCCCGGTATGGCCTGGATGCCATCAGTCCTGAAAATGTAAAGATCACCGTCATAGAGGGCAGTGACAGAGTACTCCCGGCCTTGCCAGCCAGAATCAGTAGCAGTGTCCATAAAGAGCTGGAGAGACTTGGAATAAGGGTTCTGACCCAACAACTGGTCAGCGAGATCACCAGCGCAGGCCTGCAGACCCGTAGCGGAGACTTCATCAAGGCAAACCTGCGAGTCTGGGCAGCGGGTATCAAGGCTCCAGCTTTCCTCAGCGACCTTGACGGGCTTGAAAGCAATCGCATCAACCAGCTGGTGGTTCGTCCGACACTTCAGACCAACACGGACGATCATATTTTCGCCATGGGAGATTGCGCCAGCTGCAGCCTGACCGATGAAAAAGGCAAACCCCTGGTCATTCCTCCAAGGGCCCAGGCAGCTCACCAGCAATCCACATTACTGGCCAAAAGCCTGAAAGCTGTCGTGAATGGCAAAGCGCCGATGGAATTCACCTACAGAGATTACGGTTCACTGATCTCCCTGAGCCGCTTCAGTGCGGTCGGGAACTTGATGGGAGCCGTTACAGGCGACATGATGATTGAAGGAAAGCTGGCGCGGCTCTTCTATATCAGCCTTTATCGCATGCACCAGGTCACCCTGTTCGGCAGACTCAAGACCGGAGCCCTGATTTTAAAGGACTTTATTGGCAAAACCACACGCCCGCATTTAAAACTGCACTGAACAAAAACACAGCCCCTCTGAGTCATTTTGCAACCAGGCTGCCTGGCTGCTTTGTGGAATACCTCTGACAACCCTGTTATCAGCTCTAACTGATCTCGTCACATTGCGGAACTTGGCGGGCAAGGTGCACTCCTACTTCCATGTGAATGCACGTTTTGCAGGAGGCAGACATGTTCAATCTTACTTCAGCAGGGATGACAAGCTCAGGAGAGGGCTCTTCTGTTGCGGCTCGTCAAAAAGAAGACTCAGGCCGTTATCTCCACCATGATACTTCTGTAGAGGTGCCTGTTCCTGAGATACCGCCACCCAATAGCAGAGAGCCTAGTCCAGTCTACAGACCCATGGCTTTATTCAGTATATGCCCCACACTCCCTAGCGATTTTTTGGGTGAAAGCGAAAGTTCTACTGAGGAGTCGGGCGCTGTTCAATTCAAAAGCGCGCCCCCCCCGTCAAGGGGTATAGAAGGGGCAGGAAAAAATTTAGCCCTTGCGCCCCAAGAGGGTTGCCGCTCAGTCACTTTCGAGCTGAACAGCGCCGAGGAGTCGCTTGGGGCTGCCCTGGTTCAGCCTGGCTTATCTGGCTGCATGGAAGTAGCCCCAGAAAGTAAAACCTCAGCAAGCGGAACAGACTGGAGCGATGGTGTTGACATGTCGGCACCACCATTCTCTAACAGAATCGAGTTTATTAACTATTGCAAAGGAAAGTTACCCCCTGAGCGACAGGCAGATCTGGAAAACTTGGTTAGTAAAGACAAGACCACTAAACGCAGTATTTCTGATGAGTGCAAGAATAATGAGGAAGACGCTTTAAAAGTATTTTTTCTGTTTCTGCTCTTGGAACATACAGAAATGGGCATTGCCACGGCCGCTAACAAAGTCAATCGCAAGCTGAAGGCAGGGGTTACCCGGGTATCTGCGGATACAGCCAGGGACTGGTTTTTTTCCGGAGACCCCAAAGAACTCTACGCTTATAACCGTCTATTTGGGAAAGGGATGAAAATGATTTTAAAAGAGAAAGCCTGCATGCCAGGACCCGAAGGTAAAAACGCCACTTACTGGCTGATCAGGCTAATGGATGAAGATAATACAGATAACACTCAGGCTGCTAGTTTATTAAACCGTCCCCCGCATTCTGTGCCCTGCCCGTTTGGCGAAAAATGGGATTCCATCAATGTGTATGAAATGCTTGGGAAATCTGATACCACAGACAATCTGATCACACAGCTACAACAGACTCATGATCAGAGTACCAGATCTATT
This sequence comes from Endozoicomonas sp., assembly GCA_051008495.1. GTDB lineage: Bacteria > Pseudomonadota > Gammaproteobacteria > Pseudomonadales > Endozoicomonadaceae > Endozoicomonas_A. The sequence goes on from JBPCXN010000114.1 coordinate 4,392, forward strand.
TCGCAGCGATTATTTTATCGAGCTAATAACGGCGATGTGAGTGCCCTTGACGGATATATCAGGCACCACCATAGAACCGAAAAAGCAAACTCGGAGATTGCGTTTCTTTTATACGGGAAAGTGAAAATACCCGGCCTGGGTGATAACAAACTCTGGCGGACTCACATGATTCATCAACAATTAACTGGACAACCAATCACCTTCGTGAAACCCGATGACTATAAGAAAGCTGCTCTTAAGGCCTCACACAAGACCCGCTGTAGTGGTAAGTCTCAGCACCCAAAACGCCTGAGGCATAAAGCAGGATCCAAGCTACCGAAAAAATCAACATAAGCAAGTCAAAAATCCAGCATCCGGTCGCTACTGTTTGTACTGGAGCAGCAACGGTTGGCGCTGTGCGCCATACTCGACACACAACAAAAAACGCCGGACAATGACCAGCGTTTTTTTGAAAATATGGTGGGTCGTGTAGGATTCGAACCTACGACCAATTGGTTAAAAGCCAACTGCTCTACCAACTGAGCTAACGACCCGCTGAATCATCAGTCACGCAGACTGAAGATTTAGAAAATGGCTCCCCGAGCTGGACTCGAACCAGCGACCCAATGATTAACAGTCATTTGCTCTACCAACTGAGCTATCGGGGAACAGTGCTTTGCAGCTTTTCTTTAGCAAGAAAAGAGTGGTGGGTCGTGTAGGATTCGAACCTACGACCAATTGGTTAAAAGCCAACTGCTCTACCAACTGAGCTAACGACCCGCTGAATCATCAGTCACGCAGACGGATAATTTTCAAAAATGGCTCCCCGAGCTGGACTCGAACCAGCGACCCAATGATTAACAGTCATTTGCTCTACCAACTGAGCTATCGGGGAAAAATGCCTTGCAGCTACTCTTTTACAGCTACTCTTTTACAGAAAAGAGTGGTGGGTCGTGTAGGATTCGAACCTACGACCAATTGGTTAAAAGCCAACTGCTCTACCAACTGAGCTAACGACCCACGTCGTTCGAAAGATACGCAATCTTTCAAACAGATGCCACTTTAAAAGTGGCTCCCCGAGCTGGACTCGAACCAGCGACCCAATGATTAACAGTCATTTGCTCTACCAACTGAGCTATCGGGGAATCGTTGCCGGTGATGCGTTGCTGTCATCACCTGACGGCAGCGAATATTAATGAGATTTCCGGCTGAGTCAAGCATTTATCGACAAAGAGTTTCTAACAAACAGAGAAACCTGACTTTTTGGCGATAAAAGAAAAAGCCGCCAAAAAGCAGCTTTTTCCGTTCACTCCAGAGAGCCGAAGCTTACAGCTCCTCAGCGCTTTCGGACAGGTACTCAGCAACACCGGCAGGAGAAGCATTCATACCCTTGTCACCCTTGTTCCAGCCAGCCGGGCAGACTTCACCATGCTCTTCATGGAACTGAAGTGCGTCAACCAGACGGATCAGCTCGTCCATATTACGACCCAGTGGCAGGTCATTGACGATCTGGGAACGAACGATGCCCTTGTCATCAATCAGAAAAGCGCCACGGAAAGCCACGCCGCCATCGGACTCAACGTCATAGTCCTTGCAGATCTGGTGAGTCATGTCTGCCGCCAGGGTGTACTTAACCGGTCCGATACCCCCTTCGTTAACCGATGTATTACGCCACGCGTTGTGGGTGAAGTGAGAATCGATGGAAACACCGATCACTTCAACATTGCGCTCCTTGAAGGCATCAATACGATGATCCAGAGCAATCAGCTCGGAAGGACAGACAAATGTGAAGTCCAGAGGGTAGAAGAACAGCAGACCGTATTTGCCACGAATGGCTTCAGACAGCGTGAATTCATCAACGATCTCACCACTGCCCAGTACAGCCGGAACGGTAAAGTCAGGAGCCTTCTTGCCTACCAGTACGCCCATGAAATCAATCTCCATTGGTTAATTTAGATCCACGTAGCCGTGCCCAGTTTTCTGCGCAACAGCACATCCCGGACCAACAAAGCAGGCACAATCATACACCCGGCAACGGTTTTCGCCTACTCGCCACCAGACAAATAGCTATGAAATTTATCTTTCAGGTAATAGAGACTGTCTATTTTTCACCACGGCTTACGACAGGTTTCCCGTAATTCGGACACAGGCAGGAAATCAGCAACCGAATCACACAACAAACAAGAATAATAAGAATTATCATTACTTTTCAAGAAGTTAGCTTTGACAGCCGAGTTACAGAATCCATACTTCCAGAGTCATCATTTTTCCCTCATTCGCCATTACCGGGCCACCAACCAAGGGGAGTCTGCGCATGAAAGGCGACCAGGCTGTCATTGAGCACCTGAACAGGGCGCTGATGAATGAACTCACCGCCATTAACCAGTACTTTCTTCATGCCCGCATGCTGAAAAACTGGGGCGTCACCAAACTGGGCGAGTACATCTATAAAGAGTCTATTGATGAAATGATCCACGCCGACTGGCTGATAGAACGCATTCTGTTTCTGGAAGGCATGCCGGACTTCAAATATATGGAGAAGCCCATCATTTCACACGACGTAAAAGGTATTCTTGAATCGGACCTGCAGCAGGAGCAGAAGGCTGTTCCAACGCTGGTTGAAGCCATTCGTTACTGTGAACAGAACGCCGATTTCGGTTCGCGCCAGTTACTGGAGAAGATCCTGGCGGCGGAGGAAGAGCACATGGACAGCCTGGAAGTGCATCTGCACCAGCTCAAAACCATGGGAATGGAGAACTATATCCTGTCGCAGAGTGGCGATAACTAAAGGGGACTACCTTTCAGGTGAAACCTGTTTATCCGCCTTCCGTTACCCGCTTTCCGCCACCCGCAATAGAGTCAAGCTTCGGGCAGCGGGAGGCGGATGACGGGAAGCGAATACCTCGATATTACAGCACCACCACTCCCTTTAAAAAGGCTGGGGCGGGAGGCAGGCCTCCCAATTTAAAACTCAGGCTTCTTCAGCCTTGCCAGCCGCTTCAGTCACCATCTTCTGCAGATCGCCGCTGTTGTACATTTCGATCATGATATCGCTGCCACCAACCAGCTCACCCTTGATCCAGAGCTGTGGGAAAGTCGGCCAGTTGGCGTACTTTGGCAGATTGGCGCGGATCTCAGGATTCGCCAGAATGTCCACGAAGGCAAACTTCTCACCACAGCCCATCAGCACCTGCACCGCCTTGGAAGAGAAGCCGCAGTTGGGCATCTTGGGAGTACCCTTCATATACAGCAGGATATCGTGGGTTTCGATCTGCTCTTTTATTTGCTCCATGATATCCATGAAAACACCTCATCAAACGATTTGACCATCAGCAGGGTGCGTTGATAATCAGGCACCCAAGGAGTCAGGCATTGTAATTAAATCGGCCAGAATCCACCATAGCCGCCAATCCGGATCACTTCTTCTTAATGGCTTCCTTGTATAAAGGCTTTACCTTGGGGACATTGGCCTGAAGTCCGGAAATCCTTGTGTCATGGGCCGGGTGGGTGCTCATGAATTCCGGCACTTTCTGGCCACCCGCTTTGGACATTTTCTCCCAGAGCGACACCGACGCATTTGGGTCATAGCCGGCACGAGCCATCAACTCCAGGCCGATCAAATCTGCCTCCGCCTCATTAGTACGGCTGTTTGGCAGAGTCAGTGCGTATGTGACAGCCGTATTGGCCAGCTCCATGGTCGACGCCTGCACTCCCAGCAATGCCTGGACTGCACTCTTGCTCAGTTCCAGCGCATAAGCCTGGGACATCCCTTCCCGCCCGTGCTCTCTTAGGGCATGAGCCATTTCATGGCCCATGATGGCGGCAATTTCATCATCGGTCAGCTTGAGTTCTTCAATAATGCCGGTATAGAACATGATCTTCCCCCCCGGCATGCAGTAGGCATTCAGCTGTTTGTCTTCCAGCAGGTTAACCTCCCACTGCCAGTCTTTCGCATCCTGACGGAACACAGCCACATGAGGAATCAACCGGTCGGCTATACGTCTCAAGCGTTTCAGGCTGGCGGTGTTTTCATGCAGTTTTTTCTCCTTACTCCCCTGCTCCAGCGTCTGTTTATAGGCGTCGGCCGACATCTGGTTGACCTGCTGCTCTGACAACAGCGAAAACATATGCTGCTCACGTTGTATACCAACAGCACCAGACGACGTTGTTGACACAGACTGGCAACCACCGAGAGCTATCAGCGCAACCAGCGATAACGACTTGAACCACTTATTCATTGTTTTAACCAATTCAGTATTTCATCACAGGCTTTCACCAACTTCGGGCAGTATTTTTTCACAAATTGCCCCGTCTGGGCATCCCCCGAATGCCCGGAAAGGGCTTTCAGACCCTCCAGCGCAGCAGCCCCGTCAAAATCCACAAACGCCAGTCGTACAAACAGTTGATCTTCAGGCAGCCCGAAATCACTACCCGGCAGCACTGCCACACCGGTCTGGGAAAGCATCGACTGACACAAATTCGCCGACGTTTTTATTCCCTGTAAGGAAAGCTTCTCGCGCCATTGCTCAAAACCGACAAGAAGGTAGAAACCACCGACAGGGTCGACAACATCCAGTCCCCCTCCTCTCAATCGTCCGACCATATAACCGGCAATCGCCTGGAGTACCTGTCGTGAGCCTTCCAGGTATTCATCCAGCTCCGGTGACGGACTGAAGGCCGTACAGGCGGCAAACTGGGTAGGAGCGCTGATGGAAGTAAAGGTTTCACTGGCGATCACCGCCATGGTGTCCTGCAGCGGCTGCAGCGTATCCGGGAAAACCATGACCCCCAACCGCCAGCCGCCAGCACCACACCACTTGCTTAAACCACTGCTGATGACCGTTCCTTCAGGGTAATGGACGGCCATGGACTCATGCTCGCCGGTAAAAGTGGTTTCCCCATAGATTTCATCGGCCACCACAATGATGCCATGTCGGCGCGCCACGGTGGCCAGTTCGGCAAGGCTCTCAGCGTCATAACTGCATCCTGTGGGGTTGGATGGGTAGTTCAGAATCAGGATACGGGTTATGGCCGGCGTCCTCCTGCAGAACTCATCAAGCTCAGAGGCCTGGAGTCGCCAGCCGTCTTCCATACGGGTAGGCAGGTAGTTCACTTTACGCCCCAGGATCATTGCCTGTGGCGCATAGGAAACCCAGGATGGGGCAGGAATGATCAGATCCCCCTGGCAGGCCATCTGCAGATTAAACAGCAGTTCTTTCGACCCGGGACCAACCAGCACATTTTCCGCCTGACGCCCAACCCCATCCCTGCGTTGATAATAATCTGCCACCGTCGTTCTCAGGGCCTGCAGGCCCCGAACCGGCAAATAATCTTTCTCGTGAGCATGCTGCCGCAGGGCTTCGATGACGGGTTCCGGGACCGGGAAAGGCGATTGCCCCAGCCCGAGCTTGATGATCTCCCGCCCCTGGCTGATCAGGCGGTTACTGTCTTCATTAATCTGGAGGGTGGCTGAAGGCTTGAGCCCTCTGACATTCTGGTTCAGTTGTTCCGGCGTTATCATTCTTTTTTTCTTCGCGCTCCATGCACCTGACTTTGATTATTCTCCTATCCCAGTCCCCGGGTAAATCTTTTTCTCAAGATATTAATCGAGGGTGGCCATGCCACCCTGAATGCTGCAAAAACAGTACCAGAAAAAACTATTCCTCCTACTCTTTCCTGAGTTCTTTCCTGAGTTCTTTCGCCACAACCACCATGTTGGCCAGAGCCGCTTCCACCTCCGGCCAGCCACGGGTTTTCAGGCCACAGTCCGGGTTAATCCAGAGCCTCTCCGCCGGAATTTTCTCCGCAGCTTTTTTCATCAACGCTTTCATCCAGGCGGTATCAGGGACATTGGGGGAGTGAATGTCATACACCCCCGGGCCAATTTCGTTGGGATACTCAAACTGCTCGAAAGCGTCCAGAAGCTGCATGTCCGACCTTGAGGTTTCAATGGTGATGACATCGGCATCCATGGCGGCAATAAACTCAATAATGTCGTTAAACTCGCTGTAGCACATGTGGGTATGTATCTGGGTTTCATCCCGGACACCACTGGCGGCAACCCGGAAACTCTTTACCGCCCAATCCAGATAGTCAGGCCAGTCAGCCTTTCTCAGGGGCAGACCCTCCCTGATAGCAGGCTCATCAATCTGGATGGCCTGAATACCGGCCTCTTCCAGGTCGGTCACTTCATCCCGCAGCGCCAGCGCCAGTTGCAGACAAGACTCCCGGCGGGGAATGTCCTCCCGTGGGAATGACCAGCAGAGAATGGTGACAGGGCCAGTGAGCATCCCTTTCATCACTCTGGATGTCTGCTCCTGGGCAAACCGGCTCCACTCCACGGTTATGGGTTGCGGTCGAGAGATATCACCGACAATCAGCGGCGGTTTGACACAGCGGCTGCCATAACTCTGCACCCAGCCGTTCCGGGTAAAGGCAAAACCTTCCAGCTGCTCGCCAAAGTATTCGACCATGTCATTGCGTTCCGCTTCGCCGTGGACCAGTACATCCAGCCCCAGTTTCTCCTGCCTTTGTACCGTATCGCGAATTTCCTTCTGCATGGCAGACTGGTAATCCAGTTCGCTGAGCTCACCTCTTCTATAAAGGTTTCTCTGTCGACGGATCTCTTTGGTCTGGGGAAAGGAGCCAATAGTTGTCGTCGGGAACAGCGGCAGATTCAATCGAGTTTTCTGCAAATGGCTGCGATCTTGATAGGAAGAAAGGCGCTGATCCAGGGAGCGGCCAACCAGGCCATCATCTATAAGGGCTACTCTTTCCTGCACAGACGGGTTATGAATTCGCCCGGAGTTTTTCCTGCCTGCGACCATTGCGTCCGAAGCAGCCAATGCTTCCTGAACTCCAGCATATTGTCTGTCTTCCAGCGCCTGACCAAGAATGGCTACTTCCCGGCACTTCTGCAGGCCAAAGGCCAGCCAGGATTTCAACTCTTCATCAAGGTGTTCTTCCCGATCCAGGTCAACAGGCACGTGAAGCAGTGAGCAGCTTGGCGCCACCCAGAGGCGCTCTCCCAGCCTTGCCCGGACAGGCTCCAAATCATCAAGAGCAGAACGGAGGTCCGCTTTCCAGACATTCCTGCCATTCACGACACCTGCCGACAGCACTTTATAGGGCGGCAGCCTGTCGACCAGACCTGAAAGCTGATCCCTGCCACGCACAAGATCTACATGCACCCCATCCACCGGCAGGTTAACGACAGTAGTCGTAGTACCATTTAACTCGCCAAAATAACTCGCCAGCATGATTTTCAGGTTACGGCTTTGCAACTGGTTGTAGGCTGACTCAAATGCCTGCTGCCACTCTGCTGGGAGATCGAGCACCAGTATCGGCTCATCAATCTGCACCCACTCCACGTCCAGCTCCGACAGCCTTGTCAGAACTTCCCGGTAGACATCTACAAGATCATCCAGCAGCTCCAGGCGATTGAAGGACTCTCCCTTGACCTTGCCCAACCACAGCCAGGTCAATGGCCCAATCAAAACCGGCTTGACCCTGAAGCCCTGCGCCAGTGCTTCACGGGTTTCTTCCACCAGGGCCGTACTGGCCAGATGAAACTTCTGTCCCCTGTGTAATTCCGGGACGATATAGTGGTAGTTAGTGTCAAACCATTTGGTCATTTCACAGGCTGCGGCAGCCTGACCACTGGGCGCACGCCCCCTGGCCATTCGGAAGAGGGTGTCAACATCATCGGCACGGCATTGCCCGAAACGCTCAGGTATGGCTCCCACCATCAGGGAGTGATTCAGCATCTGGTCATACCAGGAGAAATCTCCCACAGGAACCAGGTCAAGACCGGCACCCTGCTGCATTCGCCAGTGCCGGCTTCTTAGACGTCGCCCCTCTTCTAGTAGAGCGGCCTGATCCATGTCGCCACGCCAGTAGGCTTCTACTGCTTTCTTCAGTTCCCTGTCCGCGCCGATCCGGGGAAAACCCAGGCTGTGTGAGATCGCCATTACACCCCTCCTTCAAGAGGTTGAGAGGAGCCTGCCGGACTTAAGACAATTCCTGCCTAAAATCCAGAAAGAACGGCCACTTTTCGTTAGAAAGCGGATGAGAGTCTCGATGAACCTGACTCGTTCTACTGACTCTTTCCATGAGGAGCATGCTCGAAAGCATAAGTCCATCAGGCTCCGTGAGTGAATTTTGTTGTTATGGCAGACAGTTTGGTTTATACATCTAATTGAATCAAACTCATTTTCTTAATATTCAAATTGAATAATATTAATAGAGCGACAGGGTATAAAAACACCTGACAGCAAGGACATCGCCAAAAAATGCTCAATAACATTGGCCTGGAGTTACGCCACCTCAAAACCCTGCACGCACTTCAGCAGACCGGCAGCCTGGTGGAGGCAGCAAACAGTCTGAACCTGACCCAGTCAGCCCTTTCGCACCAGGTAAAAGAGCTGGAGGCACGGATCGGCATGGAGCTGTTTGTGCGCAAATCCCGCCCACCACGTTTTACGACAGCAGGCTTACGACTATTGCAGCTGGCGGAGGAGGTGCTGCCACAATTCCGGCTGGCAGAACAGGACTTGTTCAGGCTGGCGGGGGGAGAGTCGGGGCGACTGCATATGGCCATTGAGTGCCACAGCTGTTACCAGTGGTTGATGCCTACCATAGATAACTACCGACAGCACTGGCCGGAAGTCGAGATGGATTTTGCCAGTGGCTTCAACTTTGCCCCGCTGCCCGCTTTGGCTCGAGGAGAGCTGGATCTGGTGATCACCTCCGACCCCATGGGCATCTCCGGGCTGGATTATGTGCCACTGTTTCAATATGAGATGTTGCTGGCGCTCTCAAGAAAGCACCCGCTTCTGGAGAAGAGTCATATTGAACCGGCTGACCTGAAGAACGAAACCCTCATTATTTATCCCATTGAACAGGGCAGGCTGGATATCTTCTCAAGGTTTCTTGATCCAGCAGGTATTGAGCCGGTGAAAATTCGAACCGTAGAACTGACATTGATGATGCTGCAGCTGGTCGCCAGCCAGAGAGGCGTCTGCGCCCTGCCGAACTGGGCGCTGGCTGAATACCTGGAAAAGGATCACGTCTCTGCCAGAAAGCTGGGAAATGAAGGGCTCTGGTCAACCCTTTATGCAGCTGTGCGAACGGAGCAGAAAGAACAACCCTATATCACGGACTTCATGACAACGGCTCGGGAAACCTGTTTTTCCACGCTGGAGGGTATTACCCCAGTATGCACCTGATACACCTGAGAACCTGAATACCCATACTAGTCAATAACCGTAGCTTTGGCATCACTGACATCGTTTGATGAAAAACCACAGGTTGGGGTCATTACCAGCAGCTGCTTATGGATCATCTCCTAGCCCTGGCAAGAGGTGATCAAAATTCTCTATTGCTTCAGGAGCGGGTATCATCAGCTCACGCCAATCAGGGTTTGATCTGGTTACTTCATTTATCCGACGCTCAAACTCATAAAGCCAATACTCCAACAAGTACAGTTCTTGTTCTTCTAATTTGGATTCTCGTGAAAATAGTTCAAAGAGGATGTAGCGTATGGTGATGTTAAATATTCGTTCGATTGAAAAAATGGTCGAGTCACTTGTTCCGCTTAAGGTAGTACTAGTAGAATTTTCGAACAACTCAGTAAGAATATACCAGAGCCCTTCCGACCTGAATATCCCTGGTTTTGATCGAGACTTGAGAACTTCTTTTGACAGCCCCAGAGTTTTAGCAATTCCTCCGGAATCCAATTCATTGATATCAGAAAAAGATAAATCCTTGTTTTTCAGCAGAGAACCTTTCTCTCCACCTTTATCCCCGGGAGTGAAGGTTAGCCATTTTCTCCATTTCAGATTGATATCGTAATGGATAAACATATAATCCATCCAGGCTACTGTGAGTACAATATCCCTAGACCTGAAAGACCCACCAGAGCCTGTGGTATCTGGATCATCAATATCAGAAAACAGAACTGCTCTCATAGTATTGCGAACTATAGTCGGCAAGGCAGGGTCATAGTTGGCAAACACATCTTCAAGGTTCTGAGCCATTAACTGTTCGTGACCTGAGAGCTCCTCCTGATTTTTTTTTAGAGCACCATCAACCCAGCCAATAACAGTCCATACCCAGATTGAAGGAAAGTCATCCGGTTTTTCGTCAGCTGAAATTTCTTCGAAAGTAATTCCATGAGTGCTCACTGAGCTTACCAGATCCAGATATTCTCCAGGAATTGACTCAGGACTAGGTGTAGGCGCCCTATCCCTGGCAGCCCTGAACCCTTGATTCTGGCTCTTATGCACCACAGCCCTTTGCTTATGTGGAGTTGTATTTAATCTCTTGGGCTTGTGCTTGGGCTTGTGCTTGGGCTTGTGCTTGGGCTTGCCCTTAGGTGACTCTATTAGATACTGATAGAAATACTTTCGGGGATTATAGGTCACGTATTTTCCTAAAAAGTACCACCCATAAAGCCAGTTATAAAATTTTTCCAACGTAACATGCCTGAAAGCTGAAGCGCTCTTCACAGAAGAGCAGGTTTTTGTAGCATCGATGGAAATATAAGGTTTTAGATCATCAGTAATCCCGGAGGGAAACTGCCCCTGAGAAACTAACCGGGGTTCTGTACCTGTTACGAAAGTGGGCTGCTCATGCGATATTACCTGGGGTTGAGCACCATCAACAAAAAAAACGGTAGAAAGTGCAGGCATAATAAAAAAAAATGTAGTTTTCATAAAACGGGAGCGACAGTTAATCAATGCGACGGGGCCTGCATGTAATGACTCCTTTTTGCAGAACACAGCCTCACAGAAGACCTTTACCACGCCTACCAACATTTTTTCCTCTCAGTCGAAAAAGACGTCGATTATATGTCACAGTACAACGTAAAAAATCCACCTGGAGCTTGAAGAAAACTCCAAACCAGCCTCAACGAAGCCTATCACATGCGCAGACTTCAGCTGCAATACCTGATTACTGATGCCTTCCCAATCTAAAATAGGCACCATCAAGAAGACCTGCAAGGGGGGAGTAGAAACTTCTCTGGCAATTGAAGTAACTGCTGAAAACTAGCGCCTCTGTTTACGGGGCCAGACCAGGCTGAACCTGGCTCCCCCCAAAGGGCTGTGACTGACCATGGCCCGGCCGTTATGCCAGTACATGATTCGTCTGACGATGGACAGGCCGAGTCCGTAACCACCGGACTTTCTTGTTCGGCTGTCGTCCAGCCGGGAAAAAGCAGAAAAAACCCGCTCCCACTGTTCTTCAGGAATACCCGGCCCATCGTCGTCCACATCCACACGGCAGTTATCCTGCGTTGATGAAAAGCGAACCTGAACTTTTCCATCCGCATAGCGACTGGCGTTGCCTACCAGGTTCTGTATGGCACGATGAAGATAGCGCCGATCCACATCCGCAAAGCGACGCGGGTCAAGAATATTACAGGGAATGTGCTCAATATCGACCCGATCCTGCAGACGCTTATGCTCTCCAACTACCTGACCGACAATCTTGTCGACATCGTGTCGTTTAAAACGGATCTCCGGAGCACCCTGCTCAAGATTGGCGTAGGTGAGGAATTCATCAACAAGGTTATCCAGCTCCTCGATATCCTTATCCATTCCTTCCAGCTGATGTTCCCGCTCTTCAGCGGTTTCGGCATCGGCAATCAGGTCCAGCCCGAAGCGGAGACGGGCCACCGGCGTTCGCAATTCATGGGATACCCCACGGATCATCTCTTTCTGCAGGCTGAGCAATCGCTGAATATGGCCAGCCATGGCATTGAACGCCTGGGCAAGACGTCCAATGGAATCCGTCCCGCCAATGGAAACACGCACCTCAAAATCTCCGCGACTGAAGCGGGTTGCTGCCCTTTCCAGTTTCCGCAGGCGCTTTTCCATGCCCCGGACCAGGATATAAATGGCGAGACTGATGGAGGACAGCACAAATAGCCCGATGGTCAGCATCAGCTTGAAAGGATAGGGATTGAGAAGCCCCAGAGGCCCCAGCCGAACCAGCTGCCCGGTATCCGGCAGGCTGCCATAAAGCGACACGGTCTGGGCTTCGTCATCAAGCAGCATCAGTATACTGCCCCTGCGCAGCTGTTCCTGTTGAACGGGCAACAGTCGCGACTGGGAAACATGCATTAACTGCACAGGGTAGCTGAAGGAATTGACTGACAGTTCTTCGAGGCGGCCGGCACGGGCATCAGGCGGATAGCGCAGCAACTTAGACTTCAGAAGACTCAATGTGCCATTGGCCATCTGCTCGGAAATCACCACGACACTGCCCTGTAGCAACAGCTCCTGATCCAGCCCAGTGGTCACCAGTGCGCGGTTTTCATCCAGCATCTGGACATTTACCCCACCCTGCAACACTTTCTCCCTGGCCTCGTCATCCAGTTCAACCTGCTGGCCGGGAAGCAGGGAAAAGGGAATACCCAGACGATAGCTCCAGCTGTCCAACCACCCCTGACGCTCTTCATCCGGAAGCTCACTGACAGTTTCAGCCACCAGCCGGAAAGTTCCCCGGACCATGTCCTCGCGGTATTGCGCCAGGCGGGTGCCGTTGATAATGGTCACGGCAATGCCACTGAGCACTGCCACCAGCACCAGGGTAAACAGCAGGCCACCGTAAATGCGGAGAAAGATACTACTCACGAAGACTACCCGTAGCGAAAAGCATGGCCTTGATCCACAAAGAAACGGTCAGTCACTTTTTACAAAGAGATAACCTTTGCTGCGCACGGTCTTGATCAGCCGCGGGTGCATCGGGTCGTCACCAATTTTGGGGCGGATGCGTGATACCCGCACATCTATGGAGCGATCCTGGCCGTCGTACTCAATGCCACGTAACTGGGCAAAAATCTCTTCCCGGCTCAGCACTCTTCCGGCATTGGAACAGAGCAGCCAGAGCAGATCGAACTCGGCACTGGTCAACTCAACGCTGCGCTCTTCAAGCCAGGCTTCACGCATCGAGTTGTCCACCACCAGCGGCCCAAATGTAAGACGGCTGACGCTTTCTTCCTGCTCGTCTTCCAAAGGTGCAGAGCTGCGTCTCAGCAGGGCCCGTATCCTGGCCAGCAGAACCCTGGGGCGAACCGGCTTGGCCACATAGTCATCCGCGCCCATTTCCAGCCCGAGCACCTCATCCAGGTCGTCGGTGCGGGCCGTGAGCATCAGGATCTGTCCGTGATACTGTCCACGCACTCTTCTGCAGATGGACACTCCGTCCTCGCCCGGCAACATCAGATCCAGCACCACCAGATCCGGCCGCTCTTCCAGTATTCTCGCCACAGCCTTGCCGCCGTCACCCTCAACAGCCACCTGCAGCCCATTGTTCTCCAGATAATCTTTGGTCAGCGTGGCCAGACGCTCATCGTCCTCGACTATCAGGATTCGACCTGTTTCTGAATTCTCCACCGCCCAACTTCCACAGAATATGAATAAAGACCCCGGGCGATATTACTACACCTGCGGGCCGCCGTCCCCATTGGACAACAAGCCGATACAATAAATCCCAAGCAGGTCGACTCCCTCTGGTGAATATGGCGGCATAAAAGAAGTTGTCAGTGGTGTCATGGACGAAGAAAGGACAACAAATTAATTTTTCTTATCGATTAGAAAAAACTTATACCATTTTTTTATGTAGTGCCTCTGGCTTCCAACAGGGGAACTGTAGAATACTGGTGATGTTGCTGATGAAGACAGTAGCCGGTTGGCAACCACTAACCCACCAGACAACCCACAAGTTATCCACAACTTTTCCACCTGATCTTCAACTTGAAATACAGCCAATACCGCATTATCTTGTGTAAAGAAGAGATCGTCATACAACATATAGTGTTGGTAGTAACTATTCTAGGCTGTGCCACGGATTGGCGAAGTGACATGACGCACTCGACAGAAACAAATCAGGGATGAAGGTATTACCAGGTATCCGGCGGACTGTCTGCTTCGGATCCACCTCCTATGAGACAATCTTGCGACACCCTGTCACCACGGTTTCCCCGGGCTGATAGCACAGCAAAACACCGCATTCTCTGGGCTTCAAACTTGCTTTTAGAAACCCCTGCACCAAGACAGGGGCTGGCATTGAGCTGTAGCCGAATCAGAAAAATACAATATCTTGAGTTAACAGGTAAGGGTTTAATGAACAAAAACATCCTGGTCACCAAGCGTGATGGAGGCAGGGAGCAGCTGGATCTGGAAAAGATGCATAAGGTCATCACCTGGGCTGCCGAAGGTCTCAACCATGTCTCCGTCTCCGAAGTAGAGTTAAAATCCCACATCCAGTTCTACGATGACATACAGACCACGGATATCCATGAAACCCTGATCAAATCCGCCGCTGACCTGATCTCCGAACAGGCTCCGGACTACCAGTACCTGGCTGCACGACTGGCCATTTTTCATCTGCGCAAAAAAGCTTATGGTCAGTTCGAACCTCCGGCACTGTACGACCATGTCGTACGACTTACAGAACTGAAAAAATACGACACTCATCTTCTTCAGGATTATACGGAAGCTGACTTCCGGGCTATGGATGAGTTCATCGACCACCGTCGCGACATGGATTTCAGTTATGCCGCGGTAAAGCAGCTGGAAGGCAAGTACCTGGTGCAAAACCGGGTTACTGGAGAGTTTTACGAAAGCCCACAGATGCTTTACATGCTGATCGGCGCCTGCCTGTTCAGCAGTTACCCGAAAGAAACAAGGCTGGACTACATCCGCCGGTTCTACGACGCTGTATCAACATTCAAGATTTCCCTGCCAACGCCCATCATGGCAGGCGTCAGAACACCAACCCGACAGTTCAGCTCCTGCGTGCTGATCGAATGCGGTGACTCACTGGATTCCATCAACGCCACATCCAGCGCCATTGTAAAATACGTCAGTCAACGTGCAGGCATCGGCATCAATGCCGGGCGCATTCGTGCTGTCGGCAGCCCTATCCGCGATGGTGAAGCTTTTCATACTGGCTGCATCCCTTTCTACAAGCACTTCCAGACTGCCGTTAAGTCCTGCTCCCAGGGCGGTGTACGGGGTGGTGCCGCAACACTGTTCTACCCACTCTGGCACTACGAGGTGGAATCCCTGCTGGTGCTGAAAAATAACCGCGGTGTGGAAGAGAACCGGGTTCGTCACCTGGACTACGGCGTGCAATTCAACCGGCTGATGTATCAGCGCCTTATTGAAGGCGGCAACATCACCCTGTTCTCTCCCAGCGATGTGCCTGGCCTGTATGACGCTTTCTTCCAGGACCAGGAAAAATTCGAAGAGCTGTATGTCCGGTACGAACAGGACCGGAGCATTCGCAAGAAAACCCTGAAGGCCATCGAACTGTTTTCACTGTTTGCTTCAGAGCGGGCCAGCACAGGTCGCATCTACCTGCAGAACATCGACCACTGCAATACACACAGTCCTTTCGACGCTTCGGTAGCGCCTATCCGCCAGAGCAACCTCTGCCTGGAAATCGCACTGCCCACCAAGCCTCTTGAAAGCGTTGACGATGAAGAAGGGGAAATTGCCCTCTGTACGCTGGCGGCATTCAACCTGGGCAAGCTGCAGGATCTCAGTGAACTTGAAGAACTGGGAGATCTGCTGGTACGGGCGCTGGACAGCCTGCTGGATTACCAGGATTACCCTCTGCCAGCAGCCTATAACGCCACCATGGGACGCCGGCCACTGGGCATTGGCGTCATCAACTTCGCCAACTACCTGGCGAAAAATGGCGTACGTTATTCCGATGGTTCTGCCAACAACCTGACCCACAGAACCTTCGAAGCCATTCAGTACTACCTGCTCAAGGCCTCCAACCAGCTGGCCAGAGAACAGGGCAGCTGCACCAAGTTCCATGAAACCACCTATGCCAAAGGCGTTTTGCCAGTGGATACTTACAAGCAGGACCTGGATGAAGTCTGTCAGCAGACGCTGCAACTGGACTGGGAGCAACTGCGCAGTGACGTTCGGGAATGTGGCCTGCGTAATTCAACCCTGACAGCACTGATGCCGTCCGAAACTTCATCCCAGATCAGTAACGCCACCAACGGCATTGAGCCGCCGCGCGGCTATGTCAGCGTCAAAGCCAGTAAAGACGGCATCCTCAAACAGGTTGTGCCGGACTTTGAAGAGCTCCGTAATCACTATGAGCTGCTCTGGGATATACCCAGCAATGACGGTTACCTGCAACTGGTGGCGATCATGCAGAAGTTTGTCGACCAGACCATTTCCGCCAACACCAATTACGACCCGGCTCGCTACGAAGGCGGCAAGGTACCGATGAAATTGCTGTTGAAAGACTTGCTTACCGCCTACAAACTCGGGGTCAAGACGCTGTATTATCACAATACCCGTGACGGAGCTTCGGACTCACCGGAGGAGGCCGATGAAGGTTGTGCAGGCGGCGCCTGCAAGATCTGACGACACCTGTCAGCCATGAGCTGCCAGCTCCGCCACAGTTGCCGGAGCAGCAGCGCACCGATTAACGGCAATAATGATGAGACCGGCACCAGCACCGGCCCGGACAAGCAACAATCATGAGCTACACAACTTTCAACCAGGAACAGTTCGATGCCACCGGAGAGCCGATGTTCTTCGGACAGAATGTCAACGTATCCCGCTACGACATTCAGAAGCATCCGATCTTCGAGAAGCTTATTGAGAAACAACTGTCGTTTTTCTGGCGCCCGGAAGAAGTCGATCTTTCCACGGACAGAAGTGACTTTGCCAGCTTGCCTGAGCACGAGAAACACATCTTTCTCAGCAATCTGAAATACCAGACCCTGCTGGACTCCATCCAGGGGCGCTCACCCAATGTAGCGCTGCTGCCGATTGTCTCCCTGCCGGAACTGGAGACCTGGATCGAGACCTGGGCGTTCAGCGAGACCATTCACTCCCGCTCTTACACCCACATCATTCGCAACATCATTACCGAGCCAGCCCAGGTTTTTGATGACATCACGACGAACGAAGCCATTATTAATCGGGCGTCGGATATTACCCGCTATTACGATGACCTGATCGATGGCATTAACCAGTACAACATGCTGGGCGAAGGTGTTCACACCGTTAAAGGTGAAACCGTTCATGTCTCGATTCGTGACCTCAAGCGCAAGCTTTACCTGACCCTGGTTTCAGTGAATGTACTGGAAGCCATACGTTTTTATGTCAGTTTCGCCTGCAGCTTTGCCTTTGCCGAGCGTTCCACCATGGAAGGCAATGCCAAGATCATCAAACTGATCGCCCGGGATGAAGCCCTGCACCTGACCGGCACCCAGCATATGCTGCAGATCATGGCCGAAGGCAAGGACGACCCGGAAATGGCCGAAGTGGCCCTGGAACTTCGGGAAGAAGCCCGGGAGATCTTTATCCACGCCGCTGAACAGGAAAAGGACTGGGCCAGCTACCTGTTCCAGGACGGCTCCATGATCGGCCTGAACCAGGACATCCTCAGCCAGTACGTCGAATACATCACCAACCAGCGTATGGTTACTGCTGGCTTTGAGCCCGCCTTCCCGTCCCGGCAGAATCCCCTGCCCTGGATGAACAGCTGGCTGAACAGCGACAACGTTCAGGTGGCGCCCCAGGAAGTGGAGGTCAGCTCCTACCTGGTGGGCCAGATCGATAACGAGGTCCAGTCCGAGGATTTCAGCAACTTCTCACTCTAGGGGTCTGTCGAGCTTATGCCTTCGAGCATGAAATTCCCTTAAGTACGACAGTACTTCTTACCCCCCCCTGAGAGATTCTGCTGCCCTCTCATGGAGATTCCCCGCCACGGCGGGGAACAACGTGAACACCGGAGGCTTCTGTGGCTCATATCATCAAGATTCTGGAAGGTTTCAGCTTTATTCCCCGCCAGGAGCTGAACCTGCTGGAAGCACTGGAATCTCATAAAGTCGATGTGGAATACCAGTGCCGAGAAGGATTCTGTGGCAGCTGCCAGGTACAGCTGATTAACGGAGAAGTGGAGTATTCCACCGAGCCCATCGCCTTTGTCCAGGAAGGTCACATCCTGCCCTGCTGCTGTCACCCGAAGAGCGATCTGACTATCGAAATCCCGGGGGGCTGCAATGTCAAAAAAGAAGATCAGATCTGACTTTATATAATAAAAATGAATAAAAAATAGATATATAGATTGAAAATCAATCTACGTCTTCAGAGAACTTCTCACAGCTATCTCCGGTCGAACTTTACATGGATGTAAAAAAGCGTACTGGAGGTACTCATGAAAAAGAAAATCACCCCACTGTTACTCTCTGCAGCTGTTGTTCTCTCAGCATTGTGCGGATTGTCATCAGCAGACACAAACCTTGAAGTCTACAAAGAACCGGCTGCTGGCACCGAGCTTCAGGTTTTCGATGCTGAATCCCGCGATAACCAGATCGCCAAGAGCTACTACCCCTATGCCCTGACCAGCTACCTGGCGCACAAGCACAAGTTAACAACCGGCAAGGACAACCATGCCAACCCTGCGGTAGAAGAGCGTCTGGCACTTCACGGTTACAGGAACATAACTGCCACTGAACTGCCCCCTTCATGGCGGGTGAAAAATAAGGGCGGTGTCTATGAGGCCAAGAATGGCACTCATCGCATCTACGACAAGAACGGCACCAACCTGTATGGCCGGGTATTTATCAACGACGACAGCAACAAGATCATTATTGCTTTTGCCGGTACCGAGTTTAATCCACAGAAGTATGGCTGGCGCATCGCCAGTACGCTGTCCACTTCGTTTATGGCGGCTTTTGCTTCCATCTTCGCAAATGGCAAAGACATCGCCATGATGACAAAAGCAGTCAAAGTCACCAAGGATATCGCCAACCAGTTCCCCGGTTACCAGGTTGAACTGAGTGGCTCGTCACTCGGTGGCGCCATCGCCCAGTTCGTTTCACTGGAAACAGGCTATTCCGCCAGGGTATTCAACAGTCTGGCCCTGAACAACACCATACTTGAGCACTTCAAGTTGTGGCATCCGGACCATAATCCTGAGACTCTGATTTCTCATGTCTACCTTGCCGGTGAACTGCTGAATGACAGCTATGATCTCACCAGTTATCTGGTCCAGGGCAAGATGCCGGTCAAAGGTTACAAACTGGATGTGCCTTCAGAGGTTTCAGCCCAGATCGATGGCTACCTCACGGGCTGGAGCAGGCACTGGGCCGGCTCTGTGTTGAAAGTCATGGAGTATCATCTTGATCCCGTAAAGCAGCTGCCAAAGCTCTGATTCGAACAAGCCCTTCATCAGGCCGATCATGAATAAAAAATGAGCGGCCACGAAGGGCTTCTTGCCACCACCTACTCTCCGTCTACTATATTTCCTACGGTTTAAAGTCTGGCGCCTGATTCAGGTTCTTTGCCTCGGATGCTCTCTGGCCAGAATTGCGAGGTATGTCTCTATAGAAACTCAAATACAGTCAAAAGGTTTCAGTCATGAAGTCAAAAGTAGCTTTGTGCATGCTTGCCCTGTTAACTGGCTTTGCAATTCACCCTGCCTGGTCCGACAGCCTGGATGAAGATGATGAACCAGCTCCAACTCACTCCTACGAAGTAATGAATTTCGAAGGTCGATACTGCGCCAAAAAGCTGGCCCTCATCAGAAACACAGTCCAGGGATATCTGGCAGGTCCCGACCACTCTCTGAAATGGCTACCTTATTACCAGTTCATGCTGGAGATGGGACGCAATCATCAGGACTGGATAGAAAAAAACGCACCTTTGTCAGGCTCAAAGAATACTGTTAGTCCCTCTTTGACAGTCAGCCAGTTGACGCAAACTGTCAGCAACAGCCTGATCAAAGTGCTGACTGACAACTTTACTAACGCAGAATGGGAATATTACTCTTTTTTTCTAGTGCATTGGCGCAAAACCAATATTCCCGTCTACGCCAATCTCCAGTTTGGCTACCACAAAAGTAAAAAGGACTCAGTGGATAAAGCAGCAACAGATCTTTATTCCCTGCTGGACAGCCGTGGTTACTTCGGTGAATACTGGCCAGTACAGAGCAATATTGAATACCTGAAATCGGCCCTGGGAGTTGTTCATAGTGAATTCATGCAACTCAGGGATGAGTTTTATTCAAGCAAGGAGCTGAATCCCGAAGGCTCCGCAAACCTGCATCGACTTGTGAAATTCATCAGCTATGTAGTTGTGGCTCACAACTATGAATGGCTTGAAAACGTATTTCAACAGTCAGGCCAGCAGGAAATGCAAAGTCTCAAGGCAGAGATAAGGCAGTTCCTTATGTCCACATCCTCAAAAGCAGTCGTAGTTTTTATGGACTGGCTCAGACATCCTGAAACAGCTTCAGCCTGTTATAACTCCTGGTTCCGGACCGTTTGCAGGCTTTCGAAGCAGGCCAATGAAACAGCAGAGGAAGAGTCTTTCGAGCGTGTCGCATCATCCACTCCTAAACTCTACGAGACGCCCAGAGATATGAAGTACTGGTATCAGCTTGCCTCTAAAAACAGAGATAAAGCCGCAGGAGCGGCGTACCAGTTTCACCAATATTTTACTACCAGGGCCTGTGCTGAATACGGAGGACAGGATGTTGATGGAGTGAGAGACACCGGGCCTTGGAGCGGCTTTATAGGTGGCATTGAAGTCACACAGCCATTTTAACTGGCTGAAAGCAGGGAAGTCTGATGACAGGAAGGCAGGATAGGATCTACAGCATGCGTTGCGTATTCCTCATACTTATCATCTTCCAGACTTCCATAGCTTTTGCCGGAGTGACCATCAGCCACACCTTCTCCCTGATCGGCCACTCCTCTTATAAACAAGACTTCAAACATTTCCGCTACGTGAATCCGGTCGCACCCAAAGGCGGCACGTTAAAACTGGCGGCCACAGGCACCTTTGACACTCTTAACCCATTCATTGGCAAAGGTACGGCTCCTGAGGGGCTCTTCGACACCTACGGCAAGCTGATGGTGCGTTCGGCCGACGAGCCCTACAGCCTTTATCCATTGATCGCCGAGTCCATCGAATACCCCGACGATTACAGCTGGGTAGCGTTTCACATCAATCCCGCCGCCCGATTTAGCGACAACCACCCGATAACGGCCAGCGATATCGTTTTTACCTTCAACACGCTGAAAGAATCGGGCTCACCCTTCTATAAAAACCTTTACCAGGGCGTCACCAAAGCCGTCAGAACCGGCCCTCTTCGTGTCGAGTTCCACCTGTACACCCCGGGCCCAAAACTTGTCGCCCTGCTGGCCTATATGAATGTGCTGCCCGAGCACTACTGGAAGAACAGGCCCTTTGATTCCCGCTCGCTGGACATTCCTGTTGGCAGTGGCCCCATGCGTGTTGCGTCATTTAAGAGGGGACAAAGCATTACCTATGAGCGGGTGAAGGATTACTGGGGCAAAGACATTGCCGTCAACAGGGGGCGCTTTAATTTCGACAAAATTCAGATTGATTTTTTCCGGGATCGCCATGCGACGCTGGAAGGCTTTCGCAAAGGGCTGTACGACTTCCGCTACGAACCGGACATCACTCAATGGCATCAGTCGTATAACTTCCCGGCGGTGAAACAAGGCAAAGTCATCCGGGAGAGCACGCCCTTTCTTTATCCACCAGGTATGTCTGCGCTGGTATTCAATACCCGCCGGGATAAGTTCAAGGACGAAAGAGTACGAAAGGCGCTCATCCATGCTTTTGACTTTGAGTGGGTCAATAACAAACTCCTGTATTCAGAATACCGACGAAACACCAGCCTTTATGCCAATACTCACCTGGAAGCCAGGGGCCTTCCCGCAGAAGAAGAACGTGAACTGTTGAACCCATTCCGCAAACAGCTGCCCCAGGAGCTGTTCCAACGCGCTATTGAACTGCCAAAATCCAGCGGCACTGGCAACAACAGGGCTAACCAGAAACAGGCGCTGCGCCTGCTCAGGGACGCTGGCTGGCAATTGCAGAACGGTGTCATGGTTCATGGAGCCAGCAATACACCCTTAAGAATTCAACTGATAACCGATACCCACACTCAGGAAAGACTACTGCTGCCGTTCAAAAAAAGCCTGTCTGACTTGGGCATTGATCTCACAGTGACCGCCCTGGACCGAAACCTTTTTCGGCGAAAAGCACGCAGCTTCGATTTCGAAATGATCGACTGGCACTTCTGGCATTCCATGTTTCCCGGCACCGAACAGATCAACACCTGGAGCAGCAGAGCGGCACTGGAACCCGGTAGCGGTAATATCGCCGGGGTCAGCAGCCCAGTGGTAGACAAGCTATTGGAGCGATTCAGCCGGGTCAGCCTCTATGAAGAACTGATTCCTGTTGGCCGGGCCATGGACCGGGTGCTGATGTGGGGGCATTACATGATTCCGAAGTGGCACACCACAACCGTACACATGGCCTACTGGAATCATCTGGAACACCCAGGGCATGAAAACCTCTACTGGTGGAGCCTGTCCGACTGGTGGCAAAAGCCGACCAGCCGGTAATGCCAGTGATCATTGCTATTATTGATCGGGGGCAGACAACAACAGTGCCGGGGGTTCGCCAATGAGTTTGCGTTTCAGCGCTGCATTGCTTGCAGTTGCAATGGTCATCTCTGGATCGGGTTTTGCCGGTGGTCACGGCCGGGACCGACTGTTCCAGTATTCCACCATCAATGCGCTCCTTGAAGGGCATTTTGAAGGCCAGATGACATTCAAACGACTGGCAAGAAAAGGTAATTTCGGCTTAGGCACTTTCAACCACCTGGACGGTGAGATGATTGCCGTGGATGGCATGTTCTACCAGATTCGTTCTGATGGAAAAGCCCGCATTGTGTCTCCTGAAACCCAGACACCCTTCGCTATGGTCAGCCACTTCTCCGCAGATCATGAAAACCCTGTCCCTGAAGGTCTGGACTTCAAACGGCTGGAAGCCTTTCTGGATCAGCAGATTCCACGTCGTAACCTGATTCAGGCCATCCGCATCGACGGCACATTCCGAAAACTGGTGGTGCGCAGTATCAAGGCCCAGACGATACCCTATCCCAGCCTGGCGAAAGCCACTGCCACTGGCCAGGTTTCTTTCACCCATGAGAATGTGGAAGGCACACTGGTGGGCTATCGTTTTCCTGGGTACATGAAAAGCCTGAATGTTGAGGGGTACCATTTTCACTTTATCGATAAAACCCGTAAACTCGGCGGGCACGTCCTGTCCCTGGAAACCGGTCCGGCTCATGCTCTGATCGATTCGCTGTCCAGGTTCAAAATGGTTCTGCCGGAAGATGAAGCCTTTTCTTCGCTGCACCTGGATAAAGCTCAGGATCAGGATCTGAAGAAGATTGAAAAGGGATCATGACATTCTATGACGTTGTTCTGCCGCCTTCTCCCTCTCTGGGCATTACTGTCATCTCTGGCTGGCTATCACTTCGGTGCTGAGATCGCACCTCTGGAAGCAGCAATTATCCCGCTGTTGACCATCATCATGTTCAGCATGGGATTGACCCTGACATTTGGAGAGTTTGTCGATGCTTTCCGGGAACCACTTCCCTTGCTGATCGGTGTCCTTTTACAGTTCCTGCTGATGCCCTTTCTGGCATGGTCTATCAGTTATTTCCTGGCTTTACCCGCAACACTCTTCACCGGCATGGTTCTGTTAGGCACTGCGCCGGGGGGAACCGCATCCAATGTTCTGACCTTTCTCTCTGGTGGCAGAGTCGCTCTTTCGGTGAGCATGACAACCGTATCAACGCTCAGCGCGGTAATCGCCATGCCATGGTTGAGCAGTTTGCTCCTTGGCACCATGGTCGAAGTCGACAGGACTGGAATGCTGATCAGTATCCTGAAAATGGTCACTCTGCCGGTACTGGCAGGGGTGCTGATCAACAGATACTGGCCAAGAGGGGTTGAGCCATTCAAACCTTATCTGTCGGCCATAGCCGTTGTTGCCATTGCCCTTATTGTTGGGGTAGTAGTCTCACTGAGCGCTGACAGGCTGGGTTCACTGTCTGCAGCGGTCGTTATGGCGGTCCTTGTTCATAACATCCTGGGCCTGGCAGCCGGCTATTCCTTTGCCCGCCTGCTGAGGCTGGATATTGCCACGGCCAGAACCATCGCCATTGAAGTGGGCACCCAGAACAGTGGACTTGCCGCCACACTGGCCCTCAAACATTTTTCCGCTCTTGCCGCACTGCCAGCAACACTGTTCAGCCTTAGCCAGAACCTGTTCGGCTCTATGCTGGCAGCTCACTGGTCGAGGAAACCCGCGACTGACTCCTGACGGCACCGTTCAGACAAAACTGGATCAATCGTTCTATACCGGGACTGAGGTATTTTTGCCGGTGCAGAATGAAGTAAAACTGTCGGCTTAAATCCCGGTCAGGCACTGCCAGCGGTATGAGGTTTCCGCGTCTAAAGGCATCTTCCAGCGTGATTCTCGACAGGCAGCCAATACCAAGCCCAGCTTCGACTGCCCGTTTGATGGCTTCAGTATGCTGCAGTTCCAGCACCACATTCAGGTTAGGCAGCAACCCGTGCATGGCTCGATCAAAAGCCTGCCGGGTTCCTGAGCCAGACTCCCTGAGAATCCACCCGGCCTCGAGAAGGTCCTGATTGTCCAGACTGGTTCTGTGTTCCAGAGGGTGCCCAGGCGCACAAAACACCACCAGTTCATCATCCCGCCAGGGCATCACATTCAGATCCTGATGCTGCAGTTCACCTTCGATCAGGCCTATATCCAGGTCATAGTTAAGAACCTTCCGGGCAATAGCCGAAGTGTTTGCCACTTCCAGGCTTATCTGCACTTCAGGCTCTTCCCGCATCAGCCTGGCGACAATATTCACAGCCAGGTAATTGCCAATGGACAGAGTGGCACCAACGTTCAGTTTTCC
Source organism: Endozoicomonas sp. (assembly GCA_051008495.1). Lineage (GTDB taxonomy): Bacteria > Pseudomonadota > Gammaproteobacteria > Pseudomonadales > Endozoicomonadaceae > Endozoicomonas_A. The sequence continues at coordinate 29,184 of JBPCXN010000114.1, forward strand.
GGCCTGTGTTTTACCAGACAGCATCTGCTCAAGTTGCCGTGCGTTTTCCAGAAGGGCTTCTGCCTGGGCACGGGCCTGGTGCCCCTGCTCATTGAGCTGCAGTCGCTTGCCGACACGGTCAAACAAGCGAGTATCAAATTGCTGCTCAAGCTCCTTCAGGGCACTGCTCGCGGCGGACTGGGACATAGACAGGGCTTCAGCCGCGCGGGTGATGTTCTGCTGCCGGGCGGCCGCCAGAAAGACTTCCAGTTGTCTCAGGGTAAATTTCATTGGCTTATCGATTCAGTCGAATATTCTTATAAAGATTATCTGTTTCACAAATATCCTACCGCTGTCTAGGATGATTCCAAACAAAAAAATAATTCCGGCCATCAGGAGCGATACCGTGAGCAACCTTATTCGTGAAACTGTCACCAGTGTCCACCACTGGAATGAAACCCTGTTCAGCTTTACCACCACCCGCAACCAGGGATTGAGGTTCAAAAACGGCCACTTCACCATGATCGGTCTGGAAGTTGACCAGAAGCCCCTGATGCGCGCCTACAGCATTGCCAGTGCCAACTACGAAGAGGAGATGGAGTTCTTTTCCATCAAGGTTCAGGACGGACCTCTTACTCGCCATTTGCAAAAGCTGGAAGTGGGTGATGACATCCTGGTGGGCACCAAGCCGGTCGGCACCCTGGTCACCGACAACCTGCTGCCAGGAAGAAACCTTTACCTGCTCAGTACCGGCACCGGTCTTGCGCCTTTCCTCAGCATCATTAAGGATTTTGAAATTTATGAGCAGTTTGACAACATCATCCTGACCCATGGGGTCCGATACGTGACTGAGCTGGCCTACCAGGACCGTATTCAGAATGAGCTTCCTGATAATGAATACTTTGGCGACCTGGTCAGAAATCAGCTGAAATACTACCCAACAGTGACTCGGGAGCCATTCCGTAACCAGGGACGCCTGACAGATCTGATCAACAGCGGCAAACTGTTCGCCGATTTGAACCTGCCTGAACCCAATCTGGATGATGACCGTTTCATGCTCTGTGGCAGCCCTGCCATGCTGGATGACCTGTGCAACATTCTCAATAAACGTGGATTTAAGGAGGCTCGTGGGGGTAAAGCCGGGCACTATGTCATTGAAAGGGCTTTTGTGGAGAAGTAGTCGCCCCTAAGGCTTGACCCGGTTTTCAACATCCGTAGAATGTCGAGCGGTTTGTCGGAGCCCTTGGGAGGGTGCGAATAAGTCATGCGCGCGCTCTGCAAGTCATTAAGTCGGCAGGTGCAAGGCGCAGTTTGCGGTTAATGGCCTTAGCCCTTAACAAAAACTGGAACGCTGCAGATGCCGACTTAATGACTTGCCCTTCGGGGCCTCCAGGGGAATCCAGACTCTGCGTTAGCCTTTATTGACAGGTCTAGACATGCCTGCAAAAGGCTGCCTTGATTCTGAATCCCCCTGGCAGGCCAGAGCGCCACAGGACTTGTTCGCACCCTCCCTTGCCCTAAGCTCCCGACTGCTTTAACTTGATAGGCATTGACGCACGGACACAGAGATACATGACAGCCCGTCTCCACATGCAGCTTCATCAGCATAAACTGAGGCACACGGTGCTGCCTAAAGCCCGTCGTCGAACCGTTTTCTGAAAAGCCCCTCTCCTATAAGAATGAGGGGTTTTTTTTGGCCTTTTCACTGCATCAGGCCAACAGGAACCTTCCAGTATTTTTTAAAAGTCATGGCAACAGGTGAATTTTGATGGAAAACCGACTCTACAAGAGGGACATTATTTCCATTGCCGACCTGGATCGGGAAGACATGGATCTGATTCTCGAGACTGCAGCGGCGCTCAAGACCACACCCCGCCCGGACCTGCTCCAGGGCAAGGTGATCGCCAGCTGTTTCTTTGAAGCCTCAACCCGCACCCGGCTTTCCTTTGAAACAGCGGTTCAACGCCTGGGCGGAACCCTGATCGGGTTTGCGGACAGCGGCAATACTTCTATGGCCAAAAAAGGCGAAACCTTGTCTGACTCGGTCAAGATCATCAGCTCATACACTGACGCCTTTGTGATGCGCCACCCCCAGGAAGGTGCCGCACGACTGGCTGCTGAACTCTCCCATGTGCCTGTGATCAATGGCGGCGATGGTGCCAACCAGCACCCAACCCAGACCCTGCTGGATCTTTTCAGCATCAGGGAATGCCAGGAACAGCTAGACGGTCTTAAAGTCGCTTTTGTTGGCGACCTGAAATACGGCAGAACCGTACACTCCCTGGCCCAGGCCCTGGCGCATTTCAATGCCGACTTTACCTTCATAGCCCCAGACGCCCTGGCCATGCCGGATTACATTCTGGAAGAAATGGATGAAAAAGGCATCCGCTGGCGTACTGCTGAAACCATCGAAGAAGTCGTACCTGAAGTAGACATCATCTACATGACCCGGGTTCAGAAAGAGCGCTTTGATGAAACCGAATACAAGCACATTGCTTCTCGTTACATCCTGGACAAGCAATCCCTGAAAGAGGCCAAACCGAACCTCAAGATTCTTCACCCGCTGCCCCGGGTCGATGAAATCGCCGTAGAAGTAGATGACACACCATACGCTTACTACTTTCAGCAGGCAGAGAACGGTGTCTACGCCCGGCAGGCCCTGCTGGCCCTGGTTCTTAACGAAACGATTTAACTGCCCTGGAGCAACATCATGGTAAAGCAACTTCAGGTCGAAGCGATCCGCAAAGGCACGGTTATTGACCACATTCCGGCCGGTCAGGGCGTGAAGATCCTGCACCGCCTGCACCTGCTGGACTCCGATGCCAGCATTACCGTGGGCTTCAACCTGCCCAGCCAGAACAGTGGCCGCAAGGACATCATCAAGGTTACAGACAGGATACTCAGCGAGCATGAAGCCAACCAGCTGGCCCTGTTCGCCGCCACCGCCACCATCAACGTGATTGATGAGTACAAGGTGGTGGACAAGTTCAAAATGGCTATCCCGGAAACCCTCCGTGGCGCCTTCGCCTGTCCTAATTCCAACTGCATTACCCACAATGAGCCGGTCCAGAGTTTCTTCTATCTGCGTCAGACTAAAGAGGATATCCGGCTGAAATGCCATTACTGCGAGAAATCCTTCAGCAAGGATATCGTTGCCGAGCTCTGATCTCCATCTGGCTCCCTCGCCGGGAGCCGACTTCCTGCCTGCCTGTCGGTGAACCAATGGCTGTGACTTATGTCTAATACCTAAATAAGCATACAAAAGTTATTTTTATAATATATAGTCATATGAGGTACTTACATGGAGTTTTGCTCCGTCCAGACATTTATGCAGCTGGTTACGCCAGAGCGGGACAGCTCTCCGGCCAGTGAAACCTTGGCCGAAAGAAACTCGAACTTCGCCGAAGAGGCATCCTTCTTCCTGGGATTGTTCAAGAATCGTCAGGTTCGACCTATGCCGGATCAACCCCTGATGATGATTCTCCAGAAAGCCAGGCTCAGGAAAAAACAGCGTACCGTAACCAAGAAAGACAAGACTGGGAAAGGGTATTTCCGTCGCCGGGAGCATGAACCGGATACCGGTCAGAAGAATAACTCTGAAGAATTTAAGGATCAGGCCGCTGTTTCTTAGCAATCGACACCGGTTTACCTTAAAATCTCTGGAATCGTCACAGATTTGAATTTCGTACCCTTTTACTGTGACGCCATGCTGCCATAGCCAGGATTGATTCCCGTTTTGATCGCCTTATTTCATCTTTCGGCAGGGAAACATAGGCCGCAGCCCCTATACCTGGATGCCTAGCACCGCACATTTGCCAGCTCCGGGTTTCTGATAAGGAACGAGATTAAAACATTGAGTGGTATTCTAGGTTTATTCCGTAAAAAAGCGCAGCCCAAAGCGCCAGAGTCCAAAGGATCTGCCGCCAACCCTGCGAAAAAGACCGGCAAGAACAAGCCGGACTCCGGCAAGGACAAAGGCCCAAAGGCCAAATCCCACCGTAACAGTAAGCGCGATAATCGACCCAAAAACGCCCGAGGCAAAAATGATGTCCCTGCCTGGGACATCAGCCAGTTTCAAGTAGAGCCGGATCCGGACAAAACCCGCTTTCATGATTTCGAGCTTCCAGATGGCCTCATGCACGCCATTCAGGATTCCGGCTTCAAGTACTGCACCCCGATTCAGGCTGAAGTCCTGGGCAGCACCCTGGCCGGCCGTGACGCCATTGGTAAGGCCCAAACCGGTACCGGCAAGACTGCAGCCTTCCTGGTCAGTACCATCAAGCAAATGATGGACATACCTCCGCCCGACACCCGCTACCTGGGGGAGCCCAGAGCCGTAGTCATTGCGCCAACCCGGGAGCTGGCCCTGCAGATTGGCAGCGATGCCGAAGCATTGACCAAACACCTCCCACTGAACGTAGTAACTGTTGTCGGTGGTATGGATTATGAAAAGCAGCGCAAGAAGATCAACGACGGTTACATGGATATCCTGGTAGCCACTCCAGGCCGTTTGCTGGACTACTGCGAGCGCAAAGATCTGCATCTGGACCTGGTGGAAACCATGATCATCGACGAGGCTGACCGGATGCTGGACATGGGTTTTATTCCCCAGGTTCGCAGGATCATCCGCATGACGCCCCGCCCGGGTGACCGCCAGACTCTGCTGTTCTCTGCCACCTTTACCGATGACGTTCTGAGGCTTGGTGAACAGTGGACCTGGAAGCCGGTGAAGGTGGAAATTGAACCTGACAGTGTTGCTACCGATACCGTCGACCAGAAGATCTTCATCGTCACTAATGAGCAGAAATACCCGCTGCTGACCAACTTGATCCGCAAGGACAATCTGGAGCGGGTCATTGTCTTCACCAACCGTCGTGATGAAACCCGCCGCTTGACGGAAAGGCTGCAGAAAAGCGGTATCCGGGCTGACCAGATCTCGGGTGAAGTACCCCAGAAGAAGCGTCTGAAAACCCTGGACGACTTTAAGAATGGGCGCCTGACGGTGCTAGTGGCTACCGATGTAGCCGGACGGGGAATTCACATCGAAGGCATCAGCCATGTGATTAACTTCAACCTTCCGGAAGACCCGGAAGATTATGTCCATCGTATCGGCAGAACCGGCAGGGCCGGCGCTACAGGCATCAGCATCAGTTTTGCCTGTGAAGACGACTCCTTCCTGCTTCCAGACCTGGAAGCCATGCTTGGCATGCCACTGCCCATTGAGTATCCACCCGAGCAACTCTTGAAATAGTCACTAGGCCTTCTGTAGGCCGGATTAGCAAACTGTCGGATTACGGGCTTATGCCCTAATCCGACCTACGTAGCTAATTCCAAATAAGCAGGAATGAGCACAGTTATATAGAAAAATAAGTTATAAAAAGGGCGCTATTAATACGACAGCGATTATTTATAAGAGAAGATTTTTTTATCAGAAAAAAGAAGTTATCCCTTAAATATTAGAAGTAATTTGTGACAACTTAAACAAATTATTATTTTATTTTAACTTTTTATTTCTAATCGAAATTTAACCTTGTCGACCTGCGATTTTTCATTAAGAATTATATATGAGTGATCCAAAAAAAACGGACAAGTGACAAGGGAGCCGCCTATGGGAAACGCCTTGGAAGCCAGGCCGATCATCTCAACCCAATCAACCACCTACATACTCGACAGTAATGTACTGATACACGACCCCAACTCAATCCTGAATTTCGAAGAACATCGCGTAATCATCCCCATGACAGTTCTGGAGGAACTGGACAAACTCAAAAACGGCAAGCAAACCATCGCCGCCGACTGCCGACAGGCCATACGACTGATTGACCAGATTCTGGGTATCGCCTCACCCACGGAAATAGAAAAAGGCGTTCCCATTCACCGGGGCGACAAGTCTCCCCCACAGGGCGCACTCTCCATCCTGATGAGCCCGGCCACAGATAACATCCCCACCCTGCCCAGCAGCAATAACGACAACAAAATTATCAACGATATCTGTCAGTACCAGAAGGAGCACCCTGATTCCCGAGTCGTGCTGGTCACCAAAGATATCAACATGCGACTGAAGGCACGTGGTTGCGGTATTGCTACAGAGGATTATCACAGCGATCAGCTAGTAAGCGACATTGGACTTCTGACCAAGGGTTACGTTCATTTTGAAGGAAACTTCTGGGACAGGATCAGCCAGGTTGAAACAGAACAACGGGAAGGAGTTACCTATCATCGCCTGTTGCAGGAAGAAATCGGTGATGATGTCTACCTCAATCAGTTTCTTCTAGACGACATGGGATTTGTAGCCAGGGTCAACGCCCTGACGGACACTGAAGTCCAGCTTCAGCATTTCCGTCGGGAAGCACTTATGAGCCAGGAAGCCTGGGGATTACAACCACTGGATATCCATCAGGCCATGGCTATGAATCTGCTGCTCGACCCCGATATCCACCTGGTCAACCTGACCGGCGCTGCAGGTTCGGGCAAGACGATACTGGCTTTGGCCGCCGCCATTGAAATGACTGTTGCCACCAAGCAGTTCCGCCGCATCATCGCCACGCGCTCGACAAGAGGGCTGGACGAGGATATTGGCTATCTGCCGGGTACCGAAGCGGAAAAAATGGAGCCCTGGCTGGGCGCCATTACCGACAACCTGGAAGCCTTGCACTGCGATGACGAGTCAACCAACGGAAGCGTAGATTACATCCTCAAGCAGGTACCTCTGCACTTCAAATCCTTGAACTACATTCGTGGTCGCAGTTTCCAGCAAAGTCTCATCATCATTGATGAGTGCCAGAACCTGACACCACACCAGATCAAGACGATCATCACCCGTGCCGGTGCCGGTAGTAAGGTGATCTGCCTGGGCAACCTGGCGCAGATCGATACGCCTTACCTCGCGCCCACCAGCTCGGGGCTGACGTACATGACTGAACGACTGAAAGACTTCCCCCATGGAGGTGCCCTGCAACTCAAAGGGGTTCCCAGGTCACCATTGGCGGCCTACGCCGAAGAGCACCTTTAAACCTGCCTTTCAGTGCCGGAGTTTGATCCGGCACTGATTCTTCTGACATTATTAGCCCCAGATCAATAAACTGCTGTTGCCCGGCACGATTTCCGTTGTCATCCGCCTGCCCGCATGGTATCAACAATCTGCTTCAGTTCTGACTCTTCACTATCAAAGAGAGGAAATACAGCATGTTCTCCAGCAAGCTCGATCTCGATGAATTCATGACTGGCCTTGCCAAACGCAACCCCAACGAGCCGGACTTCCACCAGGCCGTACACGAAGTGGCCCACAGCGTCATTCCCTATATCAATCATCACCCCGAGTACATTGAAGCCCGCATTCTCGAAAGGATGACGGAACCGGACCGTATCATCAGTTTCAGGGTCTGCTGGGAAGACGATGAAGGGCATATTCGTGTCAATCGTGGCTACCGGGTGCAGTTCAACAATGCCATTGGGCCATACAAGGGCGGGCTGAGGTTCACCTCTGGCCTGACGCTGGACACACTGAAGTTCCTGGGCTTTGAACAAACCTTCAAGAACAGCCTGACCACCCTGCCCTTGGGCGCGGCCAAAGGTGGATCCGACTTCAACCCCAAGGGTAAGAGTGACCGGGAAGTCATGCGTTTCTGCCAGGCTTTTATGTCGGAACTGCACAAACACATTGGCGCCCATACCGATATTCCCGCCGGGGACATCGGCGTTGGTGGCCGGGAAATCAGTTACATGTATGGCCAGTACAAACGTCTGGAGAATGAATTCCAGGGCGTTCTCACTGGCAAGGGGCTGGAGTACGGTGGCAGCCTTATACGAAAAGAGGCAACGGGCTTTGGTACGGTATTTTTCGCTGAAGAGATGCTGAAAGAACAGGGTATGGACCTTGAGGGTATGCACTGCGTGATATCCGGCTCTGGAAATGTTGCTCTATACACTGCGGAAAAAGTCATACAACAGGGTGGGCTGGTGCTGGCCATGTCTGACTCTGCTGGCAGCATTCATCTTGCAGAGGGCATGACCCGGGAACAGCTGGACTGGCTGATTGACCTGAAAGAAAAACGCCGGGGCCGCATCAGCGAGTTTGCAGAACATTTCAACTGCGAATTTCATCCCGACACCAAAGTCTGGCAATTCACCTGCCAGATCGCCTTTGCCTGCGCCACCCAGAACGAATTGCAACTCGAAGATGCGAAGACACTGGTGGCCAATGGCTGCAAAGCCGTGGCGGAAGGGGCCAACATGCCTTCGACCCTGGAAGCTGCCCGCTTTTTCAACGACACGGGCATTCTGTTCGCCCCGGCCAAGGCCGCCAATGCCGGAGGGGTAGCGGTTTCCGGGCTGGAGATGACCCAGAACAGCATGCGTCTGTCCTGGTCTATGCAGGAGCTGGAAGACAGATTGCGGATGATCATGCACAAGATTCACAGCCAGTGCACAAAATACGGACGTCGTGAAGACGAGAGCATTGATTATGTCCGTGGCGCCAACATTGCCGGTTTCAAGAAAGTCGCCGATGCCATGCTGGCCTACGGAGTGATCTGAAACCACAGAAAACGGATCAGGCTTCATGCCTGACCCGGATCATTCTGGCTCAGGGAATGTCATGCCCCATAGAGGCCGTCAAAATATCAAACCACTGTTGTCGATTCATATCCAGCTCCAGGGCTTTCGCAGCACTTTGAATCCGCTCCAGTCTGCCGCTGCCCAGTACAGGTAATATATTGGCCGGATGCCTTATCAGCCAGGCCAGGGCAACCTGATCCAGGGTATAGCCCCCAAGCTGTTCACCCACTCGCCTTAACGCTTCCCGCACTCTGACAGATTGCTCGTCATCTCCTGTAAATAGACGCCCTCCCGCCAGGGGCGACCAGGCCATAGGCGCAATTTTCAGCCTTTGGCAGTGATTCAGGGTTCCATCGAACATGGTGTCCAGGCGCATCGGAGAGATTTCAACCTGATTGGTTACCAGAGGGAAAGGCAGTCGGGACGAAACCAAGTCAAACTGGTGTGCTGTGAAGTTGGAAACACCAAAATGCTTCACTTTGCCGGAGTCTTTCAGCTCTGAGAATGCTTCTGAAATCTCGTCAGCATCCATCAGCGGATCAGGCCGATGTATCAACAACAAATCAAGCTGCTCAGCTGCAAGACTGCTCAGGGAGTTATCAACAGATCTAAGGATATGCTGACTGCTGGTGTCGTAGTGGTGAATTCGGGTGCCAGGACGGTTGGCTGACTCCAACTGGATACCACACTTGGTGACCAGTTCCATGCGTCTTTTCAGATCAGGGGCCTGTTGCAACAAGTCTCCGAAAAGAGCTTCACAGGTATAACCGCCATAGATATCAGCATGGTCAAAAGTGGTGATACCCAACTCCAGGCAACCCTCAAGCAGTTCCTGGAGATCACGGGTAGAAAGCTGCCATTCCCTCAGCCTCCAGAGCCCAAAGACCAATCGAGAAAACTCCGGGCCACCCTCGCACAACCTGATTCGAGATACTTCAGCCATCTAACGCTCTTGTAGTTTCTGATTGCAAATAGAGCACCATAATAACGCCCATAAAGATTATTCACTACACAAGCCTTCAAGGGTCATCTACTATGAGTTCCATCGTACTAATAAGTCCAATGATTGCTCATTAACCGGAGGGGAACATCAATGCTGATCGTGGTATCACCCGCCAAGACACTGGATTACGACACAACTCCAGTGACAAAGACCTTCAGCCAGCCGGACTTCCTGTCAGAATCAGAAGTTCTGATACAGCAACTACGCAAACTCAGCCCTGCTGATATTGGCAGCCTTATGAGCATCAGTGACAAACTGGCACAGCTCAACGCCGCGCGATTTGAAGCCTGGAACCAGCCATTCACTCAGGATAATGCCAAGCAGGCGGTCCTGGCCTTCAAAGGTGATGTCTACACCGGGCTGGATGCAGAATCCCTGTCAGAAAAACAGTTTAAGTTTGCCCAGAAGCATCTGCGAATTCTTTCCGGCCTATACGGCCTTCTCAGGCCTCTGGACCTGATGCAGGCCTACCGCCTGGAGATGGGGACAAAGTTTGCAAACAAGGCAGGAAAAGATCTTTACAGCTTCTGGGGCGAAAAAATCACTGAAAAGCTTAACGAGGAGATTGGCGCTCAGAAGGATGATGTCCTCGTTAACCTGGCTTCCAATGAGTACTTCAAATCCGTCAAACCGAAGCTGCTGGTCGGCAGAGTGATCACCCCGGTCTTCAAGGACTGGAAAGGCGACAAGTACAAGATCATCAGTTTCTTTGCCAAGAAGGCCCGGGGGCTGATGTGCCGTTACGCCATCGACAACAACATTACCAATGTCGCTGAACTTAAGGGTTTTGATTACGAAGGTTATGCCTTTAACGAATCCATGTCGTCTGAGAGTGAATGGGTGTTTATTCGAGATGAGGCGACGTAAGCTGTGTAAATCATGGCGAGCCCCGACACGAATTGAATAATGTTGGGGCTCACTTCGTTCGGCCCAACCTAGCCCGGATATTTCATAAATTGCTGCGATGATCGCGCAGAACCTTGTGGCACTAAGGAATTTTGCGATTGAGCGCCGTACTGGTGTGTACGGTCGATTGAGCAAAACTTTCTTAGTGCTGCA
>JBPCXN010000115.1:0-24807 GCA_051008495.1 Endozoicomonas sp.
TTGTTGACAATAAGAGCGTTAGTTTGCTCGTCAGGGCAGTGGGCTGCGTTCTGGTCAAAGATGAACCGTTATGGTTTTCCCGTCGCACACAATCTCACTCCAGTACATTAATCAGGCAGCACACCCAGTCATTTCTACCTTTCTTATTGAAAATGGTTCTTGAGAAACAGGTATCCCTGCCTCTCTCTTTGCTTGTCGGAAAGCACCATTTCTCCCAAAGTGCTGACAAGCGGTAAGCTCTTTAAGCCCCTTCACCTTCGAGACAGGCACCAGCACCGCCAGCACCTTACCAGCACCCAGTATACGAGCCTGGGTGTGTTCGTCCAGTTTCTGCCAGGCGGTGCTGACAATGTTGCCGGTGCTGTCGTCGACCAACTCCACCATGCCGTCAATGGCGCTATCGATATGGCTCAGGGCTATGAGAAGCTGTTTGGTCTCTTTTGGATAGTGCTGATAAGAGATTCTGACCAGGTTGTCTGTGGTGCGCTCAATACCCCTGCTCAGCAGGTCTTCGCCCCGCCCTATGGCCTCAAGCGCCCTGATCAAGACTGGAGTCCTGTCACCTGAAAAGTCTTCGGGGAAACTCTCAACCTCACAGACTGACTGGGAATTCAGTTGCTGTTCGCCCCACAGGCTGCCCACCGCCCTCAAGACTGACTGTTCGTTGGACAATTGCCCCTCAGCAGCATCTGAACCAGGGTGAATATGCGGCGGATTGTCAGCGGTGGGCAATTAAATGACACTGGGTGAGTCTGTCATTCGTTGCTTAAGGCGGCTATCTACTCCAGCTAGAAATTCATTCGTGTTCAGCAACAATCTGAATCCAATGATTTCACTGGTTACAAGCGTTCTTAACTTAGCAATATCCAGCGCCGTACCGCTGTCTTCTTTATTTTCGGGCAAGGTCAAAAGATACGTTTCATAGCCCTTCAGGGCTTCTCTCATCCATAGAATATCTTCGGAACGAAAGGCACTCGATAATTCTCGAAAAGCCGTTGTCTTGCCCTCTATTATGTGGATTTCCCGGCGTGTTCTGGCAGCTTCCGATTCTCGCCTGGGCCGGGGCATGGATTGCCCGGCTTCACTGTTCAGCAGTTTCAAATATCGTTGCCGGGCTTCAATGGGTTCGAGTGTGGTTAGCAACTGTATTTCTCTTTGAAAGACCTGCTGCAATTGTTCCTGCCGGGCCTGGCTTTGCTGATGGGCGCGTTGCGCCTGCCTGCCTGGCTGCTTCCTGCTCCTGCCGTTCAATGTCCAGTTCCTTGTCTGTCAACTTTTTGAGAAGCCTGCCGCTGGCATCGAATCGATATTGGGCGAAAGCGTTGCCTGCTTCTCTGTCCTGGAAAAGCATTCTCTTGATAGTGTATTGCTGTTCATGGCTCAACTGGTTGAACCAGGTTCGTGAGGCCGCATCCGGGAACAGTTCACCACCAAAGAAAGTTTCTGCCATGATGGCGGTGTTGGAGCCTGCACTCCCAGCCCCAGCTGATCGCCCACCTGCGCTCCTTCGACGCTGTGCGTTCATGTTGTCCCAATGATGCCTGAGTAATTGCGCTGCACCTGAATCGACGGGGGTGTGCGATGCGCCATCCTGAATTCGAACGGGAGGCTCGTATTGTGCTTCAGCCCCTGGCAACCCAAGGAACGACCGGCTACTTGCCTGAGGAAGGGCTACCGGCAGCCACTGCCGGGCCAATTCATACGACAGTAACTGGTAAATCCGGGCAGTGTCGTCCGGATGCTGCTCCTGCCAGTTCTGCCAGAACTGGTGTGTGCGCCAGTAAGGCCTGTTATTGAAGAGCATCAGAACACTGACCAGGCCGACCAGGATCAAACTGTCAGGCTGCCGCGCCTGAAGTACTTCCAGATCCGCCAGAGCCTGTTCTGCAAGCAGAGTCTGCCGGGGCTTCACCTCAAACAGCCACTGAACCCAGCTAAAGAGAATAGAAGCATTGGCGTCAGAGTCGTTAACGGTTTTACGTTCCACCAGGAAACGGCAAAACCGCTGAATACCCGCCTGCCAGGGCTCCGGCGTTTCGGACAGCACTTCAAACACCCCACAGTCCAGGGGCTGAAAGCCCAGGTGCTGAGCCAGCCACAGGTAGCGCATCGCCAGCAACTCGAAAGCCAATTCATTTTCAGACTGCTCATTCAACAAAGATTCCAGTACAGGTTGGGCGGCTTCTAACTCCTGTTTCTGGATAGAAGCCTGAATCACCTGATACTGTGGCCACCAGGCTGGAGCCCGTTGTTCAAAATGCTTTTCCAATAAAGTAAAAGGATCAGAGAAAGTATCGTTGGCTGCTGTGACCAGGGGCAGGTTCAAGGCCACAACCGAAAAAGCCAGCCGGACAAAGACCAGTACATTTTGACAGAGCATAACAGGCCTTCAGAATGCACGGCCCAGCGCCGAGCCGGTTAAAAATAATGGGCTGTAAAAATAGCCAGCAATCAGAATAGATGAGAAAGGGTTATCCGCAAGGAAAGGGGGGGGGGTTGACGTGTGCTTGTGTCGTTAGCGCCTACAGCCAGCTTTACAAAGTATGGTGCCGGAAACCTTATTGGCTTCCGGCAACTGATGTGGAGAGCTGATTACGCCATGTTCCAGATGGTCCTGGCATAGTCCATGATGGAACGGTCAGAAGAGAACTTGCCCATGGAAGCGGAGTTGGTGATGGCCAGCTTCCACCATTTTTCAGGCTGCTTCCAGGTCTCAACAATCCTGTCATGGGCCTGACTGTAGGCAGCGAAGTCCGGCAGGGTCATGAAGTAATCACCGCGATCCAGCAGGGATTCCACCAGTGGCCTGAACGCTTCTGGCTCTTCCGGTGTCAGGTCTCCGGAGTCCAGCCAGTCAATCACGGCCTTCAGCTCTTCATTGCTGTTATACACGTCCTTGGGGTTGTAACCACGGTGACGCAACTCAGCAACCTGCTCTACGGTCAGACCGAAGATAAAGATGTTTTCATCGCCCACCTCCTCGGCAATCTCAACATTGGCGCCATCAAGGGTGCCAACGGTAAGGGCACCGTTCATGGCGAACTTCATGTTACCGGTTCCGGAAGCTTCAAAGCCGGCCGTGGAAATCTGCTCGGACACATCGGCCGCCGGAATGATCTTCTCGGCCAAGCTGACACGGTAGTTGGGCAGGAAGACTACCTTCAGCTTATCCTTGATGCGACGATCGTTATTGATGCGCTCAGCCAGCTTGTTGATGGCGTGAATAATGGTTTTAGCCACCTTGTAGCCTGGCGCAGCTTTGGCACCAAAGATAAACACCCGCTGCGGCACGTCAAGATCAGGGTTCTCAAGCAGGCGACGGTACAGGGCCATGATATGCAGCATGTTAAGCTGTTGACGCTTGTACTCATGCAGACGCTTGATCTGCACATCAAAGATCGCCTCTGGGTTAACGTCAATGTCACAGAGTTCCTTGATCACCGCAGCCAGATGACGCTTGTTGTCCAGCTTGATGGCGGCGAACTTTTTCTGGAACGCCGGATCATCGGCATAGGCGTTCATGGCGTCCATTTTGGTCAGGTCGCTGCGCCAGTCGCCTTTAACCGTTTCGTCAATCAGGGCTGCCAGTTCCGGGTTGCAGTGATCGAGCCAGCGGCGTGGAGTGACGCCATTGGTGACATTGACCAGCTTGTCCGGCCACATCTCATGGAATTCCGGGAAAAGCTTTTCCTGTACCAGGCGGGAATGCAATGCCGCCACACCATTGACCTTATGACTGCCGACAACGGACAGGTAGGCCATGCGAACCATCTGTTCATCACCAGGGCGGGCAGGCTCCTCAATGATAGACAGACGACGTTTCATATTATTGTCACCAGGCCATACGGCTTCCACTTCTGTGTGCAGGAAGTGGTAATTGATCATGTGAATGATCTGCATATGACGTGGCAGCACCTTGCTGATCAGCCCTTGGGGCCATTTTTCCAGTGCTTCAGGCAGCAGTGTATGGTTGGTGTAAGAGAACACCGCACGACACAGCTCCAGCGCCTTGCCAAAGACAAAGCCCTCTTCATCGATAAGGGTGCGCATCAGCTCGGCCACGGCTATCGCCGGGTGAGTGTCATTCAGCTGGATGGCCACCTTGCTGGCAAAACCTTCCCAACCGCCATTCTCACGCTTGTAACGCTGGATCAGATCCGCCAGGGAACAGGCCACAAAGAAGTACTGCTGAATAAAGCGCAGTTCCTTGCCTGCCGGATGGTTGTCATTGGGGTACAGCACCTGACTGATGTTCTCGGCACCAATTTCCCGTGAGCGGGAATCCTGGTAGCGCCCTTCATCAAAGCTGGACAGGTCGAAACCTTCCGCCGCCCGACTTTCCCAAAGGCGCAGTGTGTTAACAGTATCGGTGTTATAGCCGGTGACCGGCACATCCCATGGCATGCCCAGCACTTCCTGGGTATCTTCCCAGACAGCCTTCCCGGCACGTTCAGAGACACGGCCATACAGGCGTACAATCTGCTTGCGCTTCGGCCGCTCAATACCCCATGGGCAGTTATCTTCACGCCAGCCATCAGGACTTTCAACCTGTTTGCCGCCGGCAAAGCTCTGCCTGAACAGGCCAAAGCGGTAATTAATGCCATAACCAAAGGCCGGCATATCCAGGGTGGTGAGAGAATCGAGGAAACAGGCAGCCAGACGACCAAGACCACCGTTACCCAGTGATGGATCAGACTCCTGCTCAAGGACGTCCGTCAGGTTCACGCCCATATCAGACATGGCCTGTTCGGCCTGCTTGTAAATTCCCAGGTTGTGCAGGTTATTGCCCAGCAGGCGACCCACCAGGAATTCCAGGGAGAGATAGTAGACACGTCTGGCCTTTGCATCCCGCTCACGACGACGAGTCATGCGAATCTTGTCCAGGCCGATTTCACGAACCACCAGACTCAAAGCTTCCCAGTATTCCGCAGGGCCTGCTTCATCCTGATCAACACCCAGAGACTGCTGCAAATGGCGCTTGATGCTTTCTGCCAGCTGCTCTTTATTCAAAGCCGCTGACGCTGCTTTACGCTCAGTCTGTTTTGCGCTCATGTTATCCTACCCTTTTCGGTGAAAGTGCCCTATCACTCACCCTGAAGTCATACGACACTTACCACTCATGACTGTCTGTTACTCACTCTTTAATCAACAATGCGATGGCAAGAACTGCGGTAATTATACTTATCTTTTGCCATCATCCAGCATTAATGTTGCGAATTATTCTTGCCTGCGCCCTTGATTAATAGCCCGGTACTACTGTAAACGATTACACCCTGTGACCGGTTTCAGGATCACCGTCGCCAGCGGTGGCAGGGTCAATGACAGGCTGCCCTGCTGCTCGTGGGATGGAATCGATTCCACAAAGAGAGGCTCATTGCAGACGCCGCTGCCACCATATTGCACATCGTCGGTATTGAGCAACTCATGCCAGGTATCTCCCAGCCCCGCCTGGGCAACTGGCACACCAATTCGATAGTTGTGACGAACTACCGGCGTCATATTACTGATGATGACCAGCGGTTCACCGGCCTGGTCAAACCGGACGAAGGCAAAGACACTTTGCTGGTGATCTTCCAGCACCAGCCAGCGGAAACCCCGGTGATCCTGATCCAGTTCATGCATGGCTGGTGTCGTTCGATAAAGAACATTCAGATCCCTGACGAGCTCCTGGACGTCTTTATGACCATCACCCTGTTCCAGCAGATGCCAGGGAAGAGAGGCTCCCACTTCCCATTCTGAATGACCTGCCAGCTCACTGCCCATGAACAGCAATTTTTTTCCCAGGGTGCGCAAACATGAAACCGAAATAGGCACGCAGGCTGGCAAATTTCTGCCAGTCATCGCCCGGCATGCGATCAAGAAGGGAGCCTTTGCCATGCACCACTTCATCATGTGACAGAGGCAGGACAAAGTTTTCATTGTAGGCGTACACCATACTGAAGCTCAGTTCATTATGATGGTACTTGCGGTATTCCGGCGCGCGCTTCATGTACTCCAGGGAGTCGTGCATCCAGCCCATGCTCCACTTGAAATCGAAGCCCAGCCCGCCCTGGTCAACAGCACGGGAAACGCCAGGCCAGCTGGTAGATTCTTCAGCAATAGTCAGGCAGTCAGGGAAGCAGGCCTGCACAGACTCATTGAGACGATGCAGAAATTCGACGGCCTCCATGTGTTCATTGCCGCCATGAATATTCGGCTGCCACTGCCCTGACTCCCTGGAATAGTCCAGGTACAACATGGAGGCAACAGCGTCCACCCTGAGCCCATCGATATGAAACTCGTCCAGCCAATAAAGGGCGTTACTGATCAGAAAATCCTGTACCCAGCGACAACCGAAATTATAGATGTGGGTTTGCCAGTCCGGATGCCAGCCTTTATCCGGTTCTTCGTACTCAAACAACGCCGTACCATCAAAGCGGGCAAGACCATGGTCGTTGATGGAAAAAGGGCCGGAACCCAGTCCAGGATAACGGCCAGACCTGCGTTGTGGCAGCAATTAACAAAGTATTTGAAGTCTTCCGGTGAACCGTAACGGCTGGTTGGCGCGAACAGACCGACAGGCTGGTAACCCCAGGACTCATAAAGCGGATGCTCGGAAACGGGCATCAGCTCAATATGGGTGAATCCCATGCTTTTCACATAAGGAATCAGGTCATCGGCCAGTTCCTTGTAGCTTAATGGACGTCCATCTTCATGCCTTTTCCATGAACCGGGATGCACTTCATACATCGACATGGGACGACCATTGACGCTATCCGCCAGCTCTCTGCGACTGGCCAGCCAGCTTTCGTCAGTCCACTGAAAGTCAGCAGGCTCATGAACAATAGAAGCCAGCCCCGGCCACTGCTGGGTATAACGCCCGAAAGGGTCACTTTTCAACGGCAGTCGATGACCCGCCTGGTCATGAATCTCAAACTTGTACAGATCGCCATTCGCTACACCGGGGACAAACAGTCGCCAGATGCCATCATCGGCGCTGGCCATAGGATGCAGGCGTCCATCCCAGTGATTGAAATCACCAACGACACTGACAGAACGTGCCCCCGGTGCATAAACCTTGAAGAGAACGCCCTCAACCTGTTTCCGGCTGTTGAGACGATGAGAAAACAGAGAGGAGCCAAGATGACGATACAGCCCCAGCGGTTCAACATCCGTCTGTTTCAGAACGTACTGGCCGAACTGATAAGGATCGAAGAAGCAGCACCGGCTGCTGTCTGCCTGTGTCACTTCCAACTCATAATGAAAGAGCTTGCGACGTCTGGGCAAATGCAGCTCGAACAGACCCGGCTGACTCTCAGTCATTTCCCCCAGCATTTTACCTTCGGGTTGCTGCTTCACATAAATCGCCACAGCTGCCGGTCTCCAGACCCGGATCACCAGGCCTTTGCCAGACGGATGCGGATGCAACCCCAGCCAGTCAAACGGACAGGAGGTCATGGCAAGCCCAAGATCCCTGGTGATACTCTGATGATTTACTGCCTGATTCATAGCGACAACCCATAACAGCCTGCAGTCCGCAGTCCGCAGTCCGCAGTCCGCAGTTGCGGTTATATTTCTGGCTCCCTGGTTAATTCAAATAGAGACTCCATTCTCCCAGCAACCCGGACAGAAAAAAGCTGTAAACGTTTACTAAGCTGCATCTGATTAGAAGGCCTTTGTTTGTTGCCTGGGTGCATGGAGTGCTTTTAGTAGGGGGCTAGCGCTGAAAATATATTGCGTCAAAAAAACACAACAATGGTTTTCAGAAAATTGCAGCAGGGTTTAAAAAATCATAAGGCTGGACATTCCCCCTGCTATTCTGGTCTCACGACCAACAATAATGGAGCAGCGGTATGACTCTTGAAGCACGTGTACAGGCTCTTGAAGAAAATCAGGCAGAGTGGAACAAGGTTCTGACGGGCATTGAAGGTTCAGTCGCCCTGATATTAAAGGAACTGATCGACCTGAAAAAGGATCACGAGGTTTTCAAGATTGAAACCCGCAACCGATTTGACCAGATGACTCATGAGTTCAATGCAGCTCATGGGAAATTCAAGGGCGTCAATGAGCGCTTTGACCAGCTTGAGCTTCTGATCCGCCAGCACTTCACCTCTGGCTGAACACCCCCCAAAGCCGATATAAAAAAACCGGCGCAAAGCGCCGGCTGAAAAAGAAGTACACATAGACGATTGAAACACACACCGGAAATCAGGCGAGCAACCTCATCCCCAGATTGCAATCGTGGGAAGGGTGCTTACCACCAGGCTTCCATCTGAACACCGAAGGTGTAGCCGTCGGTATCCAGTGCGTACGCATCGCCACCAACTTTACCCATGGAGTCCTTGTTCCACTTGGCATAGGTACCAAAAGCACGAATCTGAGGACGGGCAAATGTGCCACGACCGGCAGACCACTGCTGAGCCACGGTGATTTTGCTGACGCGAGAGTCTTTGGCAGAGCCAGTTCCATCGTTATCGATAGCGTTCTTCACCTGATCATAACCCAGTTCCACAGCTGTGCTCATGATGTCGTTCCAGTAGTACATTGGACGAACACCAATAGTCAGCCACTTCTCGTCTTTCTTGTCAGAACCTCTGAAAGATGTCTCTGTATACATGGCGTTATAGAGCATATCGATGTTTTCAGACAAGCTGACAGAACCATGATTCAGGACACGGGACATCTTGTTGAGATCTCCGTCCTTGAGCCTCATGGCAGAAACGCCGGAACCGTTGGCGCCCAGTCCACCCACTGCCATGGCATCAGTAGCGTACTGAAGTACGAACTGGACAAGAAGCTGGGCAAGAAAGACGTCGCCACCATTATGTGGGATCAGGTTCAGCCTTACTTCACCATGCCGATGCTGGCCGCCAACGACGGCTATGTCTTCAAGGAAACCCCTGAAGGCTACGACATCAACACCGTGGGTGTGAATACCGAGGGCGCCAAGAAAGGTGCACAGATGTTCTCTGACCTGATCGAAAAAAACGTGCTTCCTCGAGGCGTAGATTACGGTGTCATGGATTCCAACTTCAACAACGGCAAGGCCGCCATGATGATCACCGGCCCATGGGCCTGGGGCAACCTGGAAACCAGCGGCATCAACTACGGTGTAGCACCTCTGCCGACTATCGACGGTAGCCCGGCTCGTGCTTTTGTCGGAGTCTGGGGCGCCACTGTTAACAACGCCTCCCCTAACAAGGCACTGGCCCAGGAGTTTCTGGAAAACTACCTGCTGAGCGCGCACGGTCTGAAGACCATGAACAACGACGTACCTCTGGGCGCTGTTGCCAACAAGGCCTTCATGGAAGAGTTGAAGTCCGATCCACGCATCGAAGCGACTTACCAGAACGCCATGAACGGCCTACTGATGCCTAACGTACCGGAAATGGGCCGGTTCTGGAGCTCCATGGAAGCCGCCCTGACCAACATTTCCACTGGCCGTGAAGAGGTCAACTCAGCCCTGGACGCCGCGGCCCAACACATCCTGAACTGATAAGCAACTTTGGTCACATCTGGCTGAAGTTAAGTAGGTCGGATTAGGGCTTACCCCGTAATCCGACTTACAAATCAAACCCCGACACAGATTCACTTGTTGAGGTTTTTTTTCATCAGCCATTCAAGAAGTCAGCGTAAGTTATTCCGGCAGTATTGTTTCCATCATCTTTCCAGCCACGGCCTGCATTGATGAAGGAAAGGGTATTTCCCCATGAATAACGCTTTCCCCTGCAGATTCCGGAGAATATCAATGAATGAGCCAAAGGCTGCCGGTGGACTGTTGTCCGGCAACTGGCTGAAATGGGGGCTGGTCGCTGCGATCGATATCGCCCTGCTATACGTCATTACCCTGATGTACGCCCAGGGAGAAATTGCCTTTGCCCTTGTTATTCTCCTGCTGGGCAGTCTGGGCACCTGGATTTTCACCAGCGAGAAAGCCTATAACTTCCGCTACGTTTACCCCAGCCTGCTGGGTGTAATCCTGTTTGTGGTTTTCCCACTGATCTACACCGTCAACATTGCCTTCACCAACTACAGCTCAAAGAACCTGCTGACGCTCGAACGCGTCAAGGAGATTCACCTCGACAAGACTTACCGCAGTGGTGAAGAGAGCTTTGATCTGGCCCTTTTCAAGGATGCCGACAACTATCAGCTGGCGCTGACCAACAAAGACGACATCACTCAAATTTTTGTTACAGACCAGTTCACACCTTCCAGCGAACCGGCAACAGTTTCTACCCGGCTCTTGGCAACACCTGTCGGCGAAAAACAGGTGATGCGCGAAGTCATCCGATTGCGCTCTGACTTGAAAAACTTCACTGTCGTTTTGCCCGATGAACGCCAACTGGTGATGACCAGTCTTCGGGAGTTTGGAGCAATGGCGTCTCTTTTCAGGGAAGGCGACAGTGATGAACTGATCAATAACCAGACCGGCGAAATCATCAGCCCCAACTTCGAAACCGGCTTCTACATGGATGAAAGCGGCCAGGAAGTCGCTCCAGGTTTCACGGCTTATATCGGCTGGGATAATTTCACCAAGGTTCTGACCGACCCAGGCATCCAGGGGCCGTTCCTGAAAATCTTCACCTGGACAGTGGTTCATGCTGCCCTGACTGTAGTGTTCACGCTGATCGTCGGCCTGTTGCTGGCCTGCCTGGTGCAGTGGGAGCCTCTGAAAGAGAGCGGCGTTTACCGTGTATTGCTGATTCTGCCCTACGCCGTGTCGGCCTTTATCTCAATCCTGATTTTCCGCGGGCTGTTCAACCAGAACTTCGGTGAAATCAACATGGTGCTGCAATCCCTGTTTGGTATTTCCCCGGAATGGTTCACCAATGAATACCTGGCCAAGTCCATGATTCTGATGGTCAACACCTGGCTCGGCTACCCCTACATGATGATTCTCACCATGGGCCTGCTGAAAGCCATTCCGGACGATCTCTACGAAGCCTCCGCCATTGACGGTGCCAACCCGATTCACAATCTGAGGCACATCACCCTGCCGATGATCATCAAGCCATTGACGCCTCTGCTGATTGCCAGCTTCGCCTTCAACTTCAACAACTTCGTACTGATCAACCTGTTGACCGGTGGTGCACCGAACCTGATCGGCGCTACCACGCCTGCCGGTGCCACTGACATCCTGGTGTCGTATACCTTCCGCATCGCCTTTGGCAGTTACGGACAGGACTTCGGCCTGGCCTCCGCCATTGCCGCCATGATCTTCCTGGTGGTTGGAGCTATAGCCTGGATCAACCTGAAAGCCACCAGCAGTCTGAAGGAGGAATAAACCATGGCTATGGTGCAACCCCGTAACCTCAAGTATCGCGTCTGGGCGGCCCGGCTGTTCCTGATCGCCTTCCTGTGCCTGATCATGTTCCCGTTTCTCATGATCATCTCGGTGTCGTTCCGTTCAGGTAACTTTGCCACCGGCAGCCTGATCCCCAGCAACCCGAGCCTGGAACACTGGTATATGGCGTTTGGCATTCCCTGGGAAAATGCCGACGGCTCTATTATGCAGCCAACTTTCCCGGTACTGACCTGGCTGTGGAACTCCATCAAGATCAGTGTACTGACTTCCAGCTTTATTCTGCTGTTGTCGACTACCGGCGCTTATGCATTTGCACGACTGCGGTTCTGTTTCAAAACCACGATTCTGCAGAGCATGATGATCCTGCAGATGTTCCCTGCTGTACTGGCACTGGTGGCTTTCCATTCCATCTTTGACAAGCTGGGCAACTATGTTCCCTGGCTGGGCCTGAACACTCATGGCGCCATTATCATTGCCTACCTGGGTGGCGTGACGATGAACATCTGGCTGATCAAGGGCTACTTTGAAAGCATTGACAGTGCCATGGAAGAATCCGCCGCCGTTGACGGTGCCACTCCCTGGCAGGCCTTCCGGCACATTCTACTGCCGCTGTCCGTCCCTATTCTCGCGGTGGTATTTATCCTGGCGTTTATCGCCACCATCGGTGAATACCCTGTGGCTTCCGTGCTGCTGCAGGACATGGACAAGCTGACGCTGGCAGTAGGCTCCAAGCAATTCCTGAACCCGCAGAATTATCTCTGGGGTGACTTTGCCGCGGCTGCCGTACTCACCGGTCTGCCCATCACCATCATCTTCCTGGTGGCCCAGCGCTACCTGGTGAGTGGCCTGACCTCTGGTGGTGTGAAAGGGTAGGTCGGATTAGAGGCTGCGCCTCGTAATCCGACATGAACGGTCAAAACAAACACTGTGCTCTCTATCGTCGGATTACGGTTCTTCGAACCTAATCCGACCTACGATCAAAGAATTGAACAAATTACGGTAAAGAGATGGCTGACGTAAAACTGGTCAACCTGGACAAAAGCTACGATAACGGCAAAAGCTTCGTCCTGAGAAACATCAACCTCGAAATCAACGACGGTGAGTTTGTTGCTTTCGTAGGCCCTTCCGGCTGTGGCAAGTCCACACTGCTGCGTATGGTCTGTGGCCTGGAAGACATCACCAGGGGCGACCTGAGCATTGGCCAGGAGCGCATGAACGACCTGCCACCGAACGAGCGTCGTGTGGGTATGGTATTCCAGTCCTACGCCCTGTACCCACATATGACCGTTCGTGAAAACATGGCTTTTGGTCTGAAACTGACCAAGGCGGACAAAAAGGTCATTGATGAACGGGTCGAAGAAGCCGCCCGCATTCTGCAGCTGGAAACCCTGCTGGATCGCAAGCCAAAAGCCATGTCCGGTGGCCAGCGCCAGCGTGTGGCCATTGGCCGTTCCATTGTTCAGGAACCCCGGGTATTCCTGTTTGACGAGCCGCTGTCCAACCTGGATGTCGCCCTCCGTGTACAGATGCGTCAGGAGCTGGCGCGCATCCACAGCCGTCTGAATACCACAGCGATCTACGTTACCCACGACCAGGTTGAGGCCATGACACTGGCAGACAAGATTGTGGTTCTGAGCCCTTTGAAAGAAGATGCTGAGTCCAACCTGGAACAGGTAGGAGCGCCGCTGGAACTCTATCACCATCCCCGCAACCTGTTCGTGGCTGGCTTCATTGGCTCTCCGAAGATGAATTTCTTCAGAGGTGAAATCGTTGAAACCGGCCAAGAAAAAACGCGGGTGAAGCTGGAAACCGGCGAGGTGATCACCGCCTGCAACGATACAACACGCGCCAGGGCCGACAACAAGGTAACTCTGGGCATTCGTCCCCAGGATAACCTCGGTGGCGAAGAACTGGGTGACAACGACAGCAATGTGGTCACTGGCAAGATCAATGCCGTAGAAAGGCTGGGCACTGAGTCCTTCATCTATCTGGATCACCCTGCCATCAAAGAGAGCTTTACTGTCCGCATAGAAGACTCTCGTCGTCGTGAACCCGGTTCCGAGTTCAAAGTAGGTATTCCCGAGAAGCACTGCCATCTGTTTGATGCTGATGGACAGGCCTTCAAACGCACCCAGGCACCTCTTTTCGACTGACGACCAGGGTCTGATCGGGATAAGTCTGATCAGACCTGCTTCAATAATACGTTTTGAATCTATACAGCACTTGTCTAATTACTTTAAATCAATACTCTCTTATTGATTTAATATTCTCCTGCACACATTATCAGCACGACTATTAAGCACTATATTTATTCTGCGTTTCCAACCTGTAAATCGATACCTCATCATCACAGAAACCACTGGATATCACCCAGGGAAACATTACACGTCTGCTCACCAACAGGGAGTCAGTTGCCAGTGTTTCGTCTGATGATGTGCTCATTTCCGGAGCCTGAGAGATGATCAGAAAACTCTGTAAAACCTTGTTTCCAGTCGTTGCGACACAACTGCTGACCACTGTCTTGATAACGACACTCGTCGTACCCGGCGCCCTGGCGTTCAAGGATGATGAACTGGTGCTCTGGGTTGGCGGTGACAAAGCCTACAACGGGGTCAGGGAGGTGGGAAAACTGTTTACGGAAGATACCGGCATTACCGTCAAGGTGGAAATCCCCGAAAACCTCACTGACCGCTTCCAGCAGTCAGCCGCCTCCGGCAGTGGGCCCGACATCCTGTTCTGGGCCCATGACCGTTATGGCGAGTGGGCCCAGAGTGGCCTGCTGGCACCCGTCAAACCATCGGACCGGTTCAGGAAAGGTGTTGTTGACATAGGCTGGGAGGCGGTGTCCGTGGACGGTAAAACCTACGGTTACCCAATCTCCCTGGAAGCCATAAGCCTGATCTACAACAAAAAGATACTGCCTGAACCACCCAGCTCCTATGAAGAAATGTTTCCCCTGAAGGAGAAACTGGCCAAGGGCAAAAATCCAGTCACCACGATCATGTGGGATCAGGTGCAGCCTTACTTCACCATGCCCATACTGGCAGCAGACGGTGGTTATGTTTTCAAGCAGACCGCTACCGGCTATGACGTCAAAAAAACCGGGGTCAACAATACCGGAGCCATGGCCGGAGCGAAAATGCTGACCCGGCTGATTGACAAAGACGTGATGCCCAGAGGTGTGGACTACGGTGTTATGGAGTCCAACTTTAACAACGGCAAAGTGGCCATGATGATCAGCGGCCCCTGGGCCTGGTCCAACCTGGAAAAGAGTGGCATTGACTATGGTGTAGCCCCGCTGCCGAGCGTCAACGGCAAGCGTTCCAAAGCCTTTGTCGGGGTCTGGAGTGCTGCTCTCAATAACGCCAGTCCAAACAAGGCACTGGCCAGGGAGTTTCTGGAGAACTACCTGTTGACTGATGACGGCCTGCGTACCATGAACGGCGATGTTCCCCTCGGTGCCGTGGCCGACAAGACATTCATGAAGGAACTGCAGAAAGACTCCCGAATCAAGGTGACCTACGACAATGCCGTGAATGGTCTGCTGATGCCGAACGTGCCAGAAATGGGCAAGTTCTGGTCCGCCATGGAAGCTGCCCTGCAGAACATCACGTCCGGCCGGCAGAACTACAAGAGTGCGCTTAACAAGGCAGCGGAGCAGATCGTCAACTAATCTACTCTCAGCACTTTTCCTGAAGCCCGGCCTGGTATTCATGTCTGAGGCTGAACCCTGCTCAGGAGAGTGCCGCCAGGAGCCTGACCGAGAATAGCGGTCGAGCATACTCTTCATACAAGAGTCAGTAGGTCGAGCCAGATTTTTCACTGAATTTGTGCGAATAGTTGACCTATTTAATCAAATTCAACGAACAATCTGGCCGTACTTTCTGGATTTTAGGCCGACCTGTCTATTTTCGGTCAGTCTCCTAGACTATCTTCGTCGTAGGTTGCTGTTGAGGAACGAAACCCGGCACCCTTCATTATCAGGGGTTCTGGGTATCGCTACGCTCTACCCAACCTACGAACAGAGTCTTTTACAACGCTCCCTGGTTTTTGTCAGACAGGATTTCAGGCGCTGGTCAGAGCCGGGGAAGCGTACATCGCGTTTCACCGGCGCCTGAATCTCCGGGAGGCAAGCCGAAATGGAGGCAATTGGACAAACCAGAGCCAGTCATACTGGCGAGTGGGTCGTACTGGCGATCGTAGCCGTCATAGACCTGCTGCTGCTGTACGGTGTTACCCTGATGTACGCCACCGGGGAAATTGCTTTTGCCCTTATCGTCCTGCTGATTGCCGCCAGCGGTACCTGGGTCTTTATCAGCAGGAAAGGCTATAACTATCGCTACGTCTATCCGGCCCTGCTCGGCGTCTCGATATTTATCGTTTTTCCCCTGATCTACACCGTCAATGTCGCTTTTACCAACTACAGCTCAAGTAACCTGCTGCCTCTGGAGAGAGTCAAGGTCATCCACTTGGCCAAGACCTACAAAACTGAAGGGGAATCCTACAGTTTCAAGGTATACCAGAACGGCGAGCAGTACCGCATCCTGCTCATCAGCAACCGGGATATGGACAAGCACCTGATCAGTGACCCCTTTGTCGACAGTGATGAAGCGGCCAATCTCTCGGCCAGGTACTCTCCGGAACTGCCCCCCGGTGACGAACTGCCGTTCAGGAGTGTGATTCAGCTTCGCCAGACCCTGAAACAGCTGTCGATCTCCACACCCAACAATACCAACCTGTCCATGACCAGCCTGCGACAGTTTGGTCCGGTGGGCAGAATTTACGAAAAAGGCAGCGCCGATGCCCTGATAGACACTCGCACCGGAGAAAAGCTGGTTCCGGATTTCAGCACCGGCTACTACGTCGACATCAATGGTGAACAAATAGGCCCCGGGTTCACCGTCTACAGTGGCTGGGGCAATTTTATCAAGGTGCTGACCGACCCGGGCATCCAGGGGCCTTTCCTGCAGATTTTCAGCTGGACCGTGATTTTTGCCGGACTGTCGGTGCTGTTTACCCTGGTCATTGGCCTGCTGATGGCCAGCCTGGTGCAATGGGAACCTCTAGGTGGCAATGGCGTGTACCGCCTGCTACTGATTCTGCCCTACGCTGTCCCGTCGTTTATTTCCATACTGATATTCAGAGGACTGTTTAACCAGAACTTTGGCGAGATCAACATGTTGTTGAGCATGTTATTCGGCGTCCAGCCGGAATGGTTCAGCAACGCTTTCCTGGCCAAGACCATGGTAGTGATCGTCAATACCTGGCTCGGTTATCCCTACATGATGATTCTCTGTATAGGTTTGCTGAAAGCGATTCCCGATGACCTTTATGAAGCTTCGGCAATAGACGGCGCCAGTCCGGTACAGAACATGTTCAAAATCACTCTGCCGTTAATTATCAAGCCTCTGATTCCACTGCTCATCGCCAGCTTCGCCTTCAATTTCAATAACCTGGTCCTGATTGCCCTCTTAACTGACGGCGCTCCCAACATCATCGGCGCCACAACACCGGCCGGAGCCACTGACATCCTGGTCAGCTACACCTTCCGGATTGCCTTTGGTCAGTATGGCCAGGACTACGGGCTGGCCTCAGCCATAGCGTCTTTCATCTTCATCATGGTAGGCGCCATAGCCTGGATCAATCTCAAGGCCACCAAAAGGTTCACGGAATAAGCAACATGATGGTACAACCCCGCAACCTCAAATACCGGGCCTGGTGCGCCAGGCTGTTCATGATTCTGTTTCTCTGCCTGATCCTGTTCCCGTTTCTGATGATCATCTCGGTGTCATTACGCTCGGGCAACTTCGCCACCGGTGACCTGATTCCCAGTCAGCCCAGTCTTGAACACTGGTACCTGGCCTTTGGCATCCCCTGGGAAAATGCCGACGGCTCCTTCACTCAACCGCCCTTTCCCGTCATGCTCTGGCTCTGGAACTCCATCAAGGTGGCGTTCATTTCCTCAGTCCTGATTCTGCTGCTATCGACAACAGGCGCCTATGCCTTTGCCCGTTTGAGATTCAGGTTCCGGGAGCACATGTTGACGGCCATGATGATTCTGCAGATGTTCCCGGCGGTACTGGCTCTTGTGGCGATTTACTCCCTGTTCGACAAGATCGGCAATTATGTTCCCTGGCTGGGGCTCGACAGCCTGGGGGCTGTCACTGTCGCCTACCTCGGAGGGCTGGCCCTGCACATCTGGCTGATCAAGGGCTACTTTGAAAGCATTGACAAGTCACTGGAAGAAGCCGCAGCCATCGATGGTGCAACGCCCTGGCAGGCTTTTCGATTCGTACTGCTGCCGTTGTCTGTTCCTATCCTTGCGGTGGTCTTCATCCTGGCATTCATTACTGGTGTTGCCGAATACCCGGTAGCGTCCGTCCTGCTGCAGAGCATGGACAACCTGACACTGGCGGTAGGTTCCAGGCAATACCTGAACCCGCAGAATTACCTCTGGGGCGACTTCGCCGCAGCAGCAGTATTATCGGGTTTCCCGATATCGGTGATTTTCCTGCTCTGTCAACGCTGGATTGTCGGTGGTCTCACGGCGGGAGGGGTGAAAGGTTAGGGGCTGTCGGACTTAAGACTATTTCGGCCTGAAATCCAGGAAGAGCGGCCGCAGCCTTGAGCGTTCTGGACAGCTCCGTTGAGTTTGCTTAAATAGGTCAACTATTCGCACAAATCCAACGAAAAATCTGACTCGCTCTACTGACTCTTACCATGAAGAGCATGCTCGAAGGCATAAGCCCGACAGGCTCCTCAGACATCCGGAACATAGACGACTTCCAGCATCTTTAGAGAGACGAACAGTCATGGCAGAAGTACAACTGGTCAATATTTCAAAAAGCTACGATCAGGGTAAGACCTGGGTACTGAAAGACATTAATCTCAATATCGCCAATAGCGAGTTTATTGCCTTCGTCGGCCCATCAGGTTGCGGCAAGTCCACCTTGCTGAGGATGATCTGCGGACTGGAGGAGATTACCTCCGGCCTGATGAGTATCGATGGCGAACGGGTTAATGACATGCCTCCCAACGAACGGCGGGTTGGCATGGTGTTCCAGTCTTACGCCCTCTACCCCCACATGACGGTGGCGGAGAACATGGCGTTCGGACTCAAGCTGGCCAAAGCGGACAAGTCCCTGACAGAAAGCAGGGTCGATGAGGCGGCACGGATACTGCAACTGGAAGCCCTGCTGGAAAGAAAGCCCAAGGCCATGTCCGGCGGTCAGCGACAGAGGGTGGCCATTGGCCGGTCTATTGTGCAGCATCCCCGGGTATTTCTCTTTGATGAACCGCTTTCCAATCTTGACGTGGCTCTGCGGGTGCAGATGCGACAGGAAATAGCCCGGCTCCACAATAAATTGAAAACCACCTCCATTTACGTCACCCACGACCAGGTCGAGGCCATGACGCTGGCGGACCATATCGTTGTACTGAGCCCTCTCGCCAAGGGCGCCAAGTCCAATCTGGAGCAGGTTGGGAAGCCCCTGGAACTCTACCATTACCCCTCCAACCTGTTCGTAGCCGGATTCATTGGTTCACCAAAGATGAACCTCTTCGACGGTTTTGTCGAGCAGCCCGGCACCGAAGAAACCTCGATAAAACTCACTACGGGAGAGACTCTCAAGGCCAACGTCAATACCGTTTCCGGCAAACGAACGGGCAAAAAAGGCGACAGGGTGGTACTGGGTATCCGACCGGTGGATTCATTGGCGGAAACGGATGAAGGCAATGCCGTGGAAGGCAAGGTTCAGACCATAGAGAGACTAGGCGCAGAGTCATTTATTTATATGACTCATGATACAATCCGCGAGCATTTTATAGTGCGTGTAGAAGACTCCAGACGCAGGGGAGCTGGCTCCAAGATGAAGATACAGTTACCCGTTCACATGTGTCACCTCTTTGATGCCGACGGGATGGCTTTCCGTCGGACACGTGCACCAGAAGTAGACTAACCCGGATGTTTCATAAACTGTCCCGGCTATCGCGCAGAATCTTGTCGTCTCAGGGAATTTGGTGAGGGAGCGCCGCACCGGGGTGTACGGTCGACCGAGCCAAACTTTCCTGAGGCGGCAAGGAGCAAACGAGAGTCGGAAGCATGTTTATGATATATCCGGGCTAAGGAAGTACTCCGTTTCCTTGCATATGACATGTTCCGTGGCGCGTAGAGCGGTCATATGCAAGGCAGACTTGTACAGATGTAGTCTTTCTACTTCAATCAAGTCTAACGCAGACAGATGGCCGCTCTACGCGCCACCCGGAGGGCTCCATCCCAATCGCCCATCTCTGCGTTACAGCTATACAGAAATACATAAAATATTCCTGTACAACTGCGCCTTGACCTGAACGATTGGGATGGAGCTGAACATGCCCTTTGCAAGCAAATGGAGTACAAATATGCCTGACTTGAAAATGGTCGAAAGGCTGGCGGAACTCTGTGAAGTTTCCGGTGAATACCTGGACTGGGCTGGAAACCCGGTCAGTGTCACCACGGAATACAAGATTCCCCTGCTGCAGGCCATGGGGCTGGATCTGACCGATGATGCGGCCATTGAGCGTGCCATCGAGCAGCGACAGGCTGCTGACTGGGAGCAGTTGCTGCCTCCTGTGATCGTCCTGCACGAAGGTCAACCCTTCTGCCTGAACATGCATGTTCCTGAAGGGCGTCTCAACAGCAATTTCAAAGGTGAGCTGGAACTGGAAGACGGCAAGCGACGTCCTTTCGCCGTGAAAGCTGACAGCCTGGTAGAAGTTGACCGCAAAGCTCTTAAGGCCAAGGACATTGTCCGTCTGTCGGTGCCACTTCCTGACGACCTGCCTTATGGTTATCACCGCCTTTCCCTGAAAAACCGTAACCTGGAAGGGCACAGCCTGGTCATTGTCGCCCCGAAAACCTGCTATGAACCAGAAAGCCTTGGGCGCGGCGAAAAACTCTGGGGCTCCAGCATCCAGCTCTATACCGTTCGCACTGCGCAGAACTGGGGCATGGGCGACTTCACCAGTTTGAAGCAACTGGCTGGAAAACTGGCGGCCGAGGGCGCCAACATTGTTGGCCTGAACCCCATTCACTCCCTGTTCCCGTCTAATCCGCTGCACGCCAGCCCTTACAGCCCTTCAAGCAGAAACTTCATCAACCCGCTCTATATCGATGTCACGGCCATTCCTGAGTTCGTTGATTGTCAGGAAGCCCGCTCCATCGTTGACTCCGAAGAATTCCAGAGGAAACTGAAGGCGGCCAGGGAAATAGCCTATGTTGATTACGACCGGGTGGCGTCCCTGAAATATCAGGTTCTAACGACACTGTTCGAACACTTCAATGAAACCCATATCAAGGCCAAGACAGCCAGAGGCAAAGCTTTCCAGAAATTCTGCAAGCTCCGTGGCGACAGCCAGGAACGGCACGCCACCTTCGAAGCCCTGTATGAGCACTTTCGGAGCCAGGACGAATACAGCTGGGGCTGGCCAAGCTGGAAGGAAGAATTCCAGACCCCGGACTCCCAGGCCGTGAAGGATTTTGCCAGGACACACAAGAGCAAGATCCATTACTTCATGTACCTGCAGTGGGTCGCTGAAATCCAGCTGGCGGAAGCCCAGCAGGCTGCCGTAGACGCGGGCATGACTGTCGGTATCTACCGTGACCTGGCCGTTGGCGTTGACAGCAGTGGTGCCGATGTCTGGAGCAACCGGAGCGCTTACTGCCTGGAAGCGGGTGTTGGTGCTCCTCCTGATGGTGTTGCGCCGCAGGGACAGAGCTGGGGTCTGCCGCCGTTCAACCCTCTCAGTATGAAAGAGCACCACTATGCGCCTTTCATCGAGATGGTTCGCTCCAATATGAGCCACTGTGGCGCCCTGCGTATTGACCACGTCATGGGTCTGCTGAGGCTCTGGTGGTGCCCTGCCGGCAAGACTGCCGACTACGGTGCTTATGTCTACTACCCGTTTGAAGACATGCTGGGCATCATCAAGCTGGAAAGCCAGCGTCGTGGTTGCCTGGTGTTTGGTGAAGATCTGGGAACTGTTCCACCGGAAGTCGAAGCCAGCTTGCCTCAGGCTCTGTGCTACTCCAATGAAGTCGTGCTGTTCTCCAGTGAAGGCGATCACTTCCTGATGCCGGAAGAGTTCAAACCCCAGGCCCTGACCTGTGTTTCCAACCACGACATCCCTACCCTGAAAGCCTGGTGGGAGTGCCTGGATCTGGACCTGCGCCACGAACTGGGAATTTACGACGCTGAACGTACAGAGACAGAGAAGCAGGCACGTCACGATGACAAAATGGCGCTGCTGAAGACACTGGGTGATATCGGCGAAATGCCCTGGGGAGTCAGCCCGGAAGATTTATCAACCCTGGGTTACAGTCGTGACGTGATGGAAAAGATTCATTACTACCTGGCTAAAACCGCGTCAAAGATCGTAGTCGTTCAGTTGGAAGACATCCTGCAGGTAGAAACGCCGGTTAATGTTCCAGGTACCTGTGACGAGTACCCGAACTGGCGTCGGAAGCTGACTGATGATATTGAGAATCTGTTTGCAGACGAAGCCAACAAGGCTTTCTTTGGTAATCTGAACGTTATCAGGAAGGGATGAATGTATGTCGGATCAGCCAACGGCGTAATCCGACATAACAACATAAACAGCAATTGTCGGATTACGGTTCTTCGAACCTAATCCGACCTACCAAAGGCTTACTCAGCCTCTGCGGGCATCAACATAGCCTTCAGCTCAACATACTCGTCCAGCCCTGCTTCACCCCATTCACGACCGTTTCCGGAAGTCTTGTAGCCACCAAAAGGCGCATCGTAGGTAAAGCTGCCTCCATTGATGGAAACCTGACCGGTACGCAGCCTCTTGGCAATTTTGACTGCTCCTGCTTGATCGCCAGCCCAGACACCACCGGACAGACCGTAAGGCGTATCGTTGGCAATCTGTACAGCGTCTTCTTCATCCTTGAAAGGAATCAGGCAGAGTACCGGGCCAAAGATCTCTTCCTGGGCAATGGTCATCTGGTTATCCACATCGGCAAAGATGGTTGGCTTCAGGTAGTAACCTTTATCCAGGTCATCAGGTCGGTCACCACCTGTCACCAGTCGTGCACCTTCCTCTACGCCTTTCTTGATAAAGCCCTCAACATCTTCCAGCTGACGTTTGGACACCAACGGTCCCATAAAGCTGTTTTCATCACCGGGAACGCCTACCTTCAGACTTTCGGAAAACTCTTTGGCAATGGCAACGGCTTCTTCATAACGACTTTCGGGCACCAGCATCCGGGTCAGGGCGACACAGGTCTGGCCGCAGTTGCTCATTACGTGCTGAACACCGAACTGAACGGCTTCTGCAAGAGGCGCATCTTCAGTGATAACAAAAGCAGACTTGCCACCCAGCTCCAGGGTGACACGCTTGACGGTTTTAGACGCCACTTCTGCCACACGAGTACCAGCCCATGTCGAACCGGTGAACGACACCATATCGACATCAGAATGGGCTGACAGGGCTTCACCAACAACGGAACCTGAACCATTTACGAGGTTAAAGACACCTGGCGGGAAGCCTACTTCATCAAGCAGCTCGGTAAATCTGACGGCATTAAGAGGGGTTTCAACACTGGGCTTCAGCACCATTGTGCATCCAGCCGCCAGGGCCGGGGCTACCTTGCCGACAATCTGGTGCAGCGGATAGTTCCAGGGAGTGATAAAAGCACAGACACCGATGGGCTCCTTGTAGACAACACTGGTGCCGCTTTGTTCAACCTTATCCATCAGGCTGGTCATTTCAGCGTATTTGCCCATGGCCAGAGTAGGTCCGCCGGCCTGGATCATGGTAGCCATATGCACCGGCATACCCTGCTCGGAAGAGATCAGTGCACCCATTTCAGGCATGGTTTCTCCCATCTTCTGGGCCAGGGCACCAATCAGCTCTGCACGTTTTGCGCTGGGAGTCGCAGCCCAGCCATCGAAAGCCCGACGGGCTGCAGCCACGGCAGCATCCACTTCTTCCTGTCCGCCTTTGGCAACGGTGGCAATCACCTCTTCCGTGGCCGGGTTGATCACTTCGATCCTGCCTTCACCAGTGGCGTCTACCCACTGGCCATCGATATAGAATTTATTGTTATTGTCCATGACGCTTTCCTTTAGCAGGCCTTTCCAGAGTCAATACAAAGGTTCAGCCTGATGGTTTATTCAAAGATCGGTTACTGGCCATTTGCGATCCTATAGCCTCTCAGGAGGAAACTCAATGTGGCCTGGCTTTATCCCAAGTCATTCTGTTGCAAAAAAGCTATTTCGCCTTTTTTCCGCAATAGATCTCGAAAATCCCGCTTAACTGTTTTCCATTTCGTGTCACTCTCTAGCGTTGCCTTGTGAGCGCTGTAAATCTGTTTGGCCTCCTCGACTTTTCCGCTTTTAATCGCCCGTTTAAGTTCATTGATTCGTTTCGTTTTTGGACGTAAATGAGTAGGACCAGAGCTTAATGGAGGCCCGGCTTCGGGAATGAAAGGGCCGGAAGCTGTCGCCCCCCCAGCTGCCACTCCTTCACCCACAGATAACGAATGAAATTGATCAGTAAGGTCTGACGGGGTCGCTCCATCAAGACCAGAAATTCTCTCAAATCCTTTATGAACCCTGGGTTTATCAGAGTAAAAATCTCTCATTGCCCTGAGCAAATCAACAGGCGCTATCACCTTCTCTAAACGGTTGACTCTCCAGGGAGCTGCGACGTGCAATGTCTGGCCCCCTTTGGCTCCAGAGGAAGCTAAAGGATAAATAAGCCCAAGCCCTTCCAGAAGAGTCGTTATACCATCCTCCCCCTCCCCACCTGGGTAACTCTCATCATAGGTCAGACATAATAAATCTATTAACTTTTGCAGCCATATAAGCGTATTTGAAGATAAAAAGCTGTAGATTTGAAACTGGTATTTACCAGGAAATCTTGCTATTTCTCTGTTAAATTGGGTACCACCCGCTGATTTACTAATGCCCCCTGAGGCTCTTTGAATGCCTGCTATGAGCACGAGTAATGATCTTTTAAGCTTCTCATCTTTAAAGCGAAAGGTATAATTTGGAAGCTCTTTTTCACAGGAATTGAGCTGGTCAAGGGTATAGCGGGTTAAATCTTCAATAAACTGTACCGCTATATTCTCTGGAGTTCTCTCCCCCGACTCCCCCGGAGTGAATCTTTCAATAAAAGGCTTAAAAGCACTATACAGCCAGTCTTTGTTATGAATTGTATTCCAATAGTCAGCCTCTGCATCATTGATATAATCCACACAAATTTCCTGAACTGTCCTGTGATGGCTGCCCGATTCCGCCTGCCCAGTTGCAGCAGACGCACCCTTTTTTGCAGACGGTTTTTTCGCATTTCTACCTCCACCTGTCGGGCAGGAGTGCATCAGCGATTCTAGCGACATGCGTTGAGCCAGGGTCGGCGCCATATAAAGTTCTGTTGGCGGCAAGGCGGGCATTCCAGAGCCAGAAAGAAAAGCAAGTGGCCCGGCTTTGACAGGGTTTTGATAGTCAGGAAGCATCAAC
>JBPCXN010000116.1:0-11149 GCA_051008495.1 Endozoicomonas sp.
TAGAAGTTCTGTTATTACTTATGAAGAACGATTTGAGCTACTACACTCGGAACGTTGAAATCTATACATAAAGAATGAAACACACTTTTAACATGAAGCCATTATACACAACTGACGTAGTCAGGTAATCAGTATTTCATAACCAGTTTCGGGACACAACATCTACTTCGAACGTAATACTGCCTAATAATGCCCTTCCAGCTCGACGCTCTGGGTCACTTTTCCACCTTTTGCCAGTTCATTGCGGCCTCGTTCGGTGTTGACCTGTGTCACGGTCAGCCAGTCCTTCAGGATGTCTGGTGCTGGTTCATCGCCTGCGGAGCCAATGCGCTTCACGCTGACAGCGACGCCTGCACCCGCTGTGCAGGCGATCTTTGCGATCACCGGCATGGCGGTTTGATTCTTTTTCCGCAAACCACAAAAAAGGGCAACACCCTAAGGTATTGCCCTTCTCAATATCACCCTGAATAAGGGTGTAGACTACATTTTATTCAATGCAGCCTCCGACCATCAGAGTGGACGAATATCTTCTGCCTGAGGACCTTTCTGGCCCTGAGTAATAGTGAATTCAACGCGCTGACCTTCAGTCAGAGTTTTGAAGCCATCGCCAGTGATCTGACGGAAATGTGCGAACACGTCAGGTCCACCGTTTTCCTGAGCGATAAAACCGAAACCTTTCTCTTCGTTGAACCACTTAACAGTACCGGTAGTAGTAGACATAGTCATTTCCTGATTTTTTAACAATAAAAGTTGCCTTGTAATAAGGCGGTAGAGCTAGAAGTTTTGCTATTACTTATGAAGAATATGACGAGCTACTACACCCGGAACATTTAAATCTATACATAAAGAATGAAACACACTTTTAACATGCCGCTATTATATACAGCCAACCCAGTCGGGGTATGAGTATTTCATATCGATTTACGACACACAATATCCATATCGAAGTAATATTATCCTTACTAATACCTTTTCGTTCGATGGTTTGCCCCACCTAGCCACTCTCTGCTTTGACCCTTGAATACAGGTACAGCCCTTGCCAGTTATCTGTGATGTCCTGAATTTCAACCAACTGACCAGGTTCGAGCAATCCAGGTGGTGTATACACGCCTGTAAGTGGAATCGCTGAGGAAATGATACTCTGATAGCGTCCTTGGGTCTGTTTATCTCTACTTCGCTCAGTGCTGACTCCAATACAGGCTTTACTCAGAGCAACGTTGCCTATGCTGCTAACAATCCGGGAGATGCCCTGAACCCGTTTGCTGCCGTTGTCATCGATGGCTTCACTAGCCGTCACCCGGCCACTACACACGGTCTTCGTCGGTCAATCGCTGACCTTTACAAAACTTGACGCCTTCATTGTTGCTAGCCATAGGCTATGCTCCCTGCATGAGACTCAAGGCTTTGCTGTTAATATTGGGCTTTATTTATGCTTCTGCAGGGCACACTTTGACACCGGTAGAATGTGAAAACCTGATCGAGACCAACCGTGCAACTATTAATCTGTTAGTCATCACCATTTCTACCAGCGAACTGGCATCACAATTTTTACTTCAAAGTGACTGCTATGGTGTCTGGGGAGCGGTGTGGCAAGGCATCAGATTAAGAAGGAAAAATGTGGATGCTGGTCCAATTTACTATGACTTCGTCCATAACTGGGTACTGTCCATAATCATCTTTGGTTACGATTTGAAGGACGATGACCGTATTCCTGGCTGGGCGGGGCTCCCCAATGGCTGGCTTTGTTGTGAAGATCTTGCCTATGACGAATTCGAACCACTTGATATCTGCTGCATATGCAACGAGAGAGCCTCTCGTAAGAGAAGATGTTCTTCTGAACAACCAGACTATGACAGTAAACCCCCTCTACTAGAGCTACTTTTCAATCCTGCCTCGACAATGGAATGGCAGTCTACTCATTGAACCTCACCTCCTTGACATTCTTGCTCTCTATAGCCACTTGTTATCTTACCGTCCAAGTACTGGGCTATTGATCATGAAATACCTCGCCTTGACTGGATGCATCTTGTTCAGCCTGAACATCAATCATCAAGCGGTAGCGTTTATTCAACCAGAACCAGAAGTCATTCAAAGACAGGTGATCGAAAACCGAATAATGGCTTCGGTGTATCAAACCCTGATTCAGGCATACCCTTTCATAAATACCTATTTGGGTTCATGGCCTTATACAGAGTTGGTTCGACTATGCGCTGCAATAGTGCTTTATTCCTATCACTTCCAGACAAAGCCAAACGAACCGATTGACCCTACAGTACATCGCTATTACAAAGAATTGCATCTGCTATTTGCTCTGTTTCCATCCCTTTATGATGCTGCTGCAACCTATTTTGAAGTTTTTCAGCTATCTCAATAGCCATCTTGCACTACAGTAATGCTCGACTGTGTCAGACTCTACAGGCGACTAACACCAGAATAGGCGGATGGCAGAACCGATCGCACTTCCAGTGGATTTTTGTGACAGTAAAAAGAACTGATCATTGACGCTTATCTGGCAGAGTGAAAAACATAACCTTATTCATCATCAGGCTACAAGCGAACAGATGACAACATGAGGTGATCCAGCCAGTCCCCCTCAAGACAGAATTAACAGTTAAAAAAACTGCAGATACAAAAAAGCCCTGCTTTTACATTAAAAGCAGGGCTTTTTGATATGGCGCACTCGGAAGGATTCGAACCTTCGACCGCTCGGTTCGTAGCCGAGTACTCTATCCAGCTGAGCTACGAGTGCGTTGTTTGGTAATATGTTCTGGCGGTGGAAACGGAACTATCGTCTAATCTCTATGACTATCCCACTGTCACAGGCAGCCTCAACACGCCACAACCCACCAGCGAAAACAGCCTCCTTGCTATCCCTGCCGCCCTGGACCACTACTGTCCACCACCAAGACGGAGAAAGGTCCATGAAAAAAGTACTCAACAGCAAAGAACTTGCCCAAAGATGGTCTGTATCTGAACGAACCCTGGAGCGCTGGCGCTGTGAAGGCAAAGGCCCCCGCTATATCAAAATCAGTGGATGTGTCCGCTATCTGATCAGCGATATTGAGAATATGGAACAACTAAGATGCATCAAGCCTCCCATTGGCAGTTGAAGCCCGTCCGTAAAACTCTCAGCTAAAATAGAAACTCGCGGTTCAGCCAAGGCCACTCATTTCCTATTTTTCTTTCTTGCATCCTTGGCCTGTTTCCGTTTCTTCTTTACATCATTTGGCATAACCATTTTTCCCGTTGTCGATTTATGACGCGATGAAGTAATCCAGTCCGAATTTCCAGCCGCCCCTGCCTGATAGGAATTGAGATCGTTTATGTCTTGGTATAGGGCATTTGGTTCCGCCGAAGGATAGCCCGTCAGGTAGATAACATCATGTGCGTAGTTGCTGTAGGCCATCATAATAAACTCATTCCAATATTTATCTGACGGCCCCCATTTCATCAGGCCTTCGTAACCCTCTGAATACCCTCTCTTTGCCATTTTTGGAAGCATTCGCAGAATACAGCTCTTGAGACCAGCCTCACTGACATCACGAATGACATACGGTGATGTGAAAGCTACATGGTAACCCAGACCATCAATGAGAGGTGGTAACAGCCTGACGTACCAGATTTGTCCAGAACTCCCTCGATAACCTGAACCACAATGAATGACAACGACCTCACCAGTGACAATTTCCTGAAGCTTTATGAACGGTCCTTCAAAACCGTTATGTACATAAAGCCCCATCCTCGATTCCTGCATGAGTTTCATGCCTGCCAGCAAATCATCTGTAACGCCCATTTCTTTGGCGATCGTATGAATACATTGGCCCATAGTTTCGCGAGCAGAACCGAAAGTCAGGTCAAAAGTAGACCAGCACCAGAAGTAGCTTCTGGATAAAGGGCTCATTGGTGGCCCTGATGGCATGTAATCTTCTTCAAGATTGGCATAGAGATCCGCCCAATCATGCAGCTCAGGCAATTCTACAGACTGTTCAATGAGTACCGACATAAAGTTCTGCGTATAAGTATACGCAGCATGGAGTGGGTCCTGCCCCTTCTTGATCAGCGATTCAATGGATGAAACCTCACCCTCGAACTCATAAGCCGCTTCGCGGCCTGCTCTGACACTTTCAAGATCAATAACCTCCCGTTGCTTCTCAGTTCGAAGGCGAGATATCAACCTGTCCTGAACACTGCCCATGATGACCTCCGTAGAAAGAATTTCTGTAAACTACTATTTTGTTCAGTGGCGTCTGGCTTTTGTTCCATTTCCTCAGTTCAAACACAACCTTTGGGGTGTGCAGGCTCTTTTCAGCGGATAACATCTTGTATACTCACCGCAGCTAAACTACGAGCGGAAAGCATAGCACTCACAGCCCATACTGATTCATTTGCTGGCAAGGTTCATTGACATGTTGTTTTCCAAAAATGTACAACAATCCCTCTCGGAGCTAGAGCTGTCCACCTCATCACCCGGCACATTGCTTCATGATTTTGACCGTTTTCTGGCCTGGGTAACCCATGAACCTGTTCCTCTATCTAAAGGAAAAAAGCAACCTGTCCAGAAGTGGGCGTCTGCGTTGAATAGCGAACTGGCGGTGCCCGATACAACCACCCTCAAACGTCCATTAACCATCCACTACCCCACCGTGCTTGGCTTACACCTGCTGGCAAGAGCCTCCGGACTTTGTCGAGTCAAGCTGGTTGGTGCTAACAACATTCAGCTGGTATTGAATGAGCCCATGCTAACCCAGTGGCGTCAGCTGACACCCCCAGAGCGATACTTCAGTCTGTTTGAAGCCTGGCTTGTCCGTGGTCATGCTCATATCATAGGTGAAGACTTAGGCGGTCGTGATGATCGCTTTCTTGGATGCAGCGGCATCATTTTTACCCGGCAAG
This sequence comes from Endozoicomonas sp., assembly GCA_051008495.1. Classification (GTDB taxonomy): domain Bacteria; phylum Pseudomonadota; class Gammaproteobacteria; order Pseudomonadales; family Endozoicomonadaceae; genus Endozoicomonas_A. The sequence goes on from JBPCXN010000116.1 coordinate 4,894, forward strand.
CCAGCTTCTCAGAAGAACCTATTAAGCAGCAATGGCTTGAAATCATCCCCAGTAAAGTGGGTACGTATAACTTGGCATTGCTGAAACTGTTCGGACTGGCGAGCCTGAAATGGGCTGACAAAAACCAGCTTGAGCTTCTTCAATTCACTCCTACTGGTGTGCTGCTTCTGAACGCCTGTCAGCATCGAACTGAAATACTTGGAGGCCTGGACATACCGGGCGGATGTCTGGCCGAACTCCTTGAAGAAAACGGCATGGAAAAAGCCCTCGAAGGCTGTCGGAAAGACGTTAACCGATTACTGCGCCTGCCAGAGGATAAAATTTTCGAAAGCTATCTTCTCAAAATCTCTCTCCCTGGACAGAAGTGTAGCCGGAGCTTGCAGGTTCCCAAAGAAGCTAAACTCGACCAGCTTGCAATCGAGATTCTGACTGCTTTTTCATTTGATTTCGATCACCTCTATTATTTCGATACAGAAAGCATCTATGGTGTGAACTACAGAATTGGCCACCCGGAAATAATCTCATGCTGCGACGAATACACCGATGCAACAAGGCTGATGGACTTATCCTTGGAAGTGGGTGAACGTATCCGTTTTGTTTATGACCTAGGTGAAAATTGGGAGTTCGATCTGCTGGTGAGCGAAGGTCAGGATCAATCCCGAGAACAGATCATGCTGACCAAACAGCATGGCCTAGCTCCAAGTCAATACCAGGACGAACACATTTGATGGATGTCGTACCCAGCTTCACTTTTACAATACAGAGATTCAGACAAATCACACAAAATGCATGAATTAAAAATAGACTTTGACTACATCTTTACCGACAACAACTCATCCAGCAGTGTGGTGTGGTTCGAGCTCGATGAAGAAAAGGCTGAGATCAAAGGAACAGTCCGTGGTTCCGGGGACAGGATACACCACACGGACATTCTTCTTGGGGTCGAGAATGAGATTCACCCTGGGGTACCTTTTCGAGCCACATGTGGGTGCCCGGTTGGCACCCATTGCAAACATGTTCTTGCCCTGTTCAGAAGCGCCGTGGATCGATATGGAGCCGAAAAGCTAAACGCCCTGATGGAGAAGGCAGAAGGACAGTCACTGGAAAGCAACCCACTGGTGCAGATGCTTAATCAGATTGTTGACGCTCGTAAAACCCAAGGAAAAAGAAAGACGAATAAGTCTTCTCCGCCCGCTGCCACAGAACCAACCAAAAGCTATAACTCATTCACATTGGAGGATGATGGTTCTATCAGAGGACCAGCGGGCAAGTCATCTCAATCCGTTGAACTGGAGAGGCAGCGAAAAGACTGGTTCAGGAACCTTGAAGCGTTATCAAACAGTGAGCTTAAGAGCCAGAAAGGCAAAGCAACCAGCAGCTGTGTGCTCTACTTCCTTGAGCAAAATTACAATCGTGACATATCTGCAGGGGTCTATCTGTCCAAACACCTGAAACGGGGAGGCTTTGGCACACCAACCTCATACAGGGGGATGTCGAATTGCCTGCGGAACAACAAATGGCCTGTCAGTTTTTCTGAAAGCGACAAACACATTCTCAACCTTGCTCAGGCCAGCAGAGCAATCAGTACTTACTATGGCGAAATCAGCCTCCTGGGGACAGAAGGCTTCGAACTGCTTCAGAAAATTCTGGCGACTGGGCGGTGCATGGTCAACAGGCATTTGATGTTTCCCATACAACCTGGAAAATCCATTGAGGGTGAAATTCGTTGGTCAATCGCTGAGGATGGCTTGCAAAGGCCAAACCTGATCGATGCCTCAACCCAGGAAACCCTCGAACTTATTCCCACCAACCCTCCACTCTATCTCAAACAAACCCCCGGCAGAGCAGAATGCGGTGAGCTCAGGCAAATGCCCTCCACCGAACTGTTACGCACTCTTTTGAAAGCACCGCCGCTGGACGACTTGGGCATAGAAGAAACAACCAGAACATTACCTTCACTGATCAAGGGTGAGGATCAGAAAGCGGTTAACCTGCCCAGGAAGCTGCACCGACGACTGGTCCAGCCAGATCCTGTATTGGTGCTGGACGGAGTTCGATCTGCTGATAAGAGCACCCCTATAGCTCGTGCCCAGCTTTTCTTTTTATACGACAGCCATCGCGTTAAACATGGCGGTCCACTCAGCTCTATAGAGGTTGAGGTTGAGAGTGAAGATCACCTGGTTATTCCCAGACAGGCCACACAGGAAAACAGCCTCAGATTTGATCTCCCCCCCCATATGAAGTCTGTGCATATCAGTGACGCCTCAGACTCAAATGACCAGGTAGCCCGAAGCATCCTTCAGAATGACGACCTGATTATGGGTTTTGATGGAGAAGAGTATCGGCGGCACTGGGTGCATTTCATGAACAACGAGCGACCAAAGCTTGAAAAACAGGGCTGGCTCTTTGAAATTACCGACAGCTTCCCCTTCCAGTTTGAAACGCTTGCTGACAGTGACTGGTACGCTGAACTCGACGAATCTGACATGGACTGGTTTACCTTGCGACTGGGAATCAACATTGATGGCAAGCCCATAGACCTCCTCCCGTTACTGGCCCGACAGATCCACCAGCTACCAACACTCGACAAACTTCAGCGGATGAAGAAAAACTCAACGGTACCTGTCGCCCTTGCCAATGGCAAATTCGTTATACTGCCTGCTGAAAGACTCTGCCTGATTCTGGGAACACTGCTGGAACTGTTTGGAGACCGGTCACAGGAAGAGTATCGTATACAGCCTCATCACGCCCAAATATGGGAAGAGCTATACAACGAGCTTGACCTGCCCTGGGCTGGCTCAGAAAAACTGCTGGAACTCAGCCGCAAACTAAAAAACTTTAAAAAACTGAAAAACGTCAACCCAGCTAACACCCTGCAAGCAGATCTTCGCCCATACCAGCTGCATGGGCTCTCCTGGCTGCAGTTCCTGAGAGAATACAACCTCAACGGCATATTGGCCGACGACATGGGTTTAGGTAAAACCCTGCAGACACTGGCGCACCTGCAACTGGAAAAGCAACGGCTGTCAAAACAAGGGGAAATATTGCCCCCAAGCCTGGTAGTGAGTCCCACCAGCCTGATTCACAACTGGACAAACGAGGCCACTAAATTTACGCCTGACCTGAACGTTCATATTCATCACGGCTCCGACAGAGACGCTGAAGCCATCAACGAAGCGGATCTGGTGCTGACCAGTTACGGCGTCATTCAGAGAGACCTGGAAGAACTGTCAAAAACCCGCTTCCACTTACTGGCCCTGGATGAAGCACAGGCGATAAAAAACCCTAATGCCAAAGTGGCGAAATCCATCCGCTGCTTGCAGGCAGACCACAAAGTTTGCCTGACAGGAACCCCCATGGAAAACCATCTCGGGGAACTCTGGTCCCTGTTCGATTTCCTGATGCCCGGTTTCCTCGGGGGCAGAGACCAGTTCACCCGCTTTTACCGAACCCCCATTGAGAAAAAGAACAACCAGGAACAAGCAAAGCGGCTGCAAAGGCGGGTAGCCCCTTTTATGTTACGTCGCTCTAAAGACCTAGTGGCCAAAGAGTTACCACCCAAAACAGAAATCATTCGTACCGTTGAGCTCAGTGGTCAACAACGGGATCTTTATGAAACTATTCGCGCCAGCATGGAAGCCAGGGTAAAGAGTGAAATTGAAAAGAAAGGATTTGCCCGTTCCCAGATTGCCATCCTCGACGCTCTGTTGAAAATGCGCCAGGTTTGCTGCGACCCCTCCCTTGTGAAACTGGAGCAGGCAAAAACGGTTCAGAAATCCGCCAAGCTGGATATTCTAATGGAACTGGTCCAAACCATGGTGGAAGAAGATAGGAAAATTTTGATCTTCTCCCAGTTCACCAGCATGCTGAGCTTGATAGAACAGCGGCTTGAATCCATTGGTATACCATGGGCAAAACTGACGGGACAGACCCAAAACAGAAAGCAGCCTGTTCAGGATTTTCAGAACGGAGAGATTCCTGTTTTCCTCATCAGTCTCAAGGCAGGAGGGACCGGCCTGAACCTCACGGCCGCAGACACTGTAATCCATTACGACCCCTGGTGGAATCCAGCAGTGGAAGATCAGGCCAGCGATCGCGCGCACCGCATCGGTCAGAACAAGCCGGTGTTTGTATACAAGCTGGTGACCGAGGGCACAGTGGAAGAGAAAATTCAGGAACTGAAAGAAAAGAAAAAAAACATCGCTACTTCTCTCTACGGCGGTAACACCGGGAAGAAAAAACAGTCCATCACGGTTGAAGATCTGGGCGTGTTGTTTGAGCCTCTCAAACCAGCTCCTGAATGAAGCATCTCGCTACTGGACAGCATTGTCGGAAATAAAAACCCACCCAGGGTTCGAATCCCCGCCCCTCCGCCACTCTTTATTGAAAGGGCCTCAGGGTAGGCAGACCTGACCTGGCAAAAGAATGGATCTGTGCCAACCTGGCCAAGGCGTTTGATCTACCTGTGGCTGACTTTGCTCTGGCAGATGTCTGTATCACCTTGTATGAAGCGTTTCCCAGTGACTGGCAACGGCGAATTGGCCATGGCACCTGCTTTGTCTCCCGAGAGGTCAAACAGGTTCAGTGGCTCGAGCCCGCCACCATGGCAGCGTCAGTGCCTAAACAGCTACAAAATGATGTTCTGGTATTTGACCGTTGGGTAAGGAACGAAGACCGAACTCATGGAAATCCGAACCTGCTGTGGGTTCCCCGTGAGGATCGTCTGGTGGTTATTGACCACAATCTTGCGTTTGATCCTGATTTCACAAGGGAATCTTTTTTCAACTTGAGTTTAGAGTGGGACGAACGGTCAACTCTATCTCCCCTTGCGCAACAAGGGGTTACGCGCATTAGCACGTTGGCTGGGCAATAACTGCCAAATCGCTGTATACCTTGTGAGACTAGGGTTTTATAACCTGACTAAATGTTCCACTCTAAACTCCAGTTTTTTCAAACATCCTGTCTTTAATTCAGCACAGGACCGAATTTTCAGTGATCTGGCAACCATCGCTGAGTATAAAGAAAGAATGGAGGCCGCATTAACTGACTTTCATAAATGGACTGAAACAGCTCAAAACGAGTGGCCATGGAGAGACCTTGAGGAAAGTATGGAATTTGAGCTAGACTCTGAAACCCTGTTTGCCATACTGAACGAATATACCACCGATCAATTCTGGAGCATGACATGACAAAATACGCTTGCCGTTATGCCATTGTGCAGTTCATGCCCTATCCTGAGACCGGCGAGTTCGCCAATGTCGGGGTGATTGCGGTGGTGCCTGGACAAAATCACTTTGCGTTCCAGCTGGAACTGACCAGATATGGCCGACTGACCAAGTTCTTCAAGCACCTTGACCATAGGGTTTTTACCCAGTCAATCAAACACCTGCACGAGGAGTTGCTGTATCTCGAAGAAGCAGTCAGCAATGGTCAGATGACGGCTTTGCAAGCCTTTGAGCTCATTGTTCGCCCTCTGGAAGCCATTCTACGATTCAATAAAGAGCGGATCAAAATGACTCACAAGCCTCTGGTGATTGCCAATGAGCTGTTTAGTCGCTTTGTGCTTCATGATTTTGCACAGAAGAAAAATTATGAGCATGAATTGCAGAGCCGGGTGGGCCACTTAGTGCGCAATCTGAATCTACGGCATCAATTCAAGAAGGAAAAAATCGGTACTCTGTACCCTGTAACTATGCCACTGGTGCAAAATACTGAGAAACAACGATTAAGAGCGATTCAACCTCTGCATTTTGACCGTACTGAGCCAGAAAAAATTATCGAACACGGCAACCTCTGGATTGGCAAACTGAGCACTTTGCAAGAGCTCAATGAACTGCCGGAAGAGATTCTAATTCCAGTAGAAAAACCCGTGCATGAAGGGGACGTTCAAAAAGCTTGGACAATGGTTCAAAACAGGTTAAAAGCTTTCGGTGATATTGCTGATGCCAGCAATGAAACAGAAATAGAGAAGTTTGCCAGAGGGTAGTTTTTATTGCCTGTTCAAACCTCAGCCTCATACTGCGCCAAATCCGGCGCAGTATCCTTCACCACGCCTTCCTGAACAAAAGCCTTCTGGCCTGCCGTTACTGACTCTCCCCCCACAGTCACCGCAGTTCCATCCCGAAGCTGAGCCTGGCTGGTTCCATTGCCGTTATTGCGGATAATGGTAACGATGACTATATCCCCTTCTGGGATCAGAGACTTGAACTGTTGCCAAATGTTGGTGGTGGCCATGTTCTTCCTCCTGCTCAGAAGT
>JBPCXN010000117.1:0-30521 GCA_051008495.1 Endozoicomonas sp.
GTGCATGTGTGCCAGATCCACCATTAATGTTGCTCTCGGACACGCTTCACCTAAGTTGCGGGTGATTAAGTCCAGGAGTCTTTTTATTACCTCTGGTCTTTTATCCTTAAGCCTGAAAATTATGTCAACATCAGGTTTGCAGCCTTTCTGCTGAAGTTCATGCAGAATTTCCACGGCACTGTTAGTTGGCCAGTCGTGCAGGTGGCTGATCACTAATCTCAAGAGTTTTCGGGACAAACTGCCCAGATAATCCTGGGTTCTGAGCAAGCTAAGCAACTGCTGGTGATCACCGTCATTCATAATGGTCTCAATCTGGCCGTTCAGACTGCAGGGGAGAAAATTAATTCCCGTGTCGTAAGGGGATGCTGCCCAGTCGCCAAAATAGGGTGGTTCAGGTGAGAAAAAGCTCCGAGTCGAACTTTGAAATGTTGAGGGGGATGCCCCTGCAGCTGTGATGTTCAAAATACTTTCTCCCGCTTGATCGCTCTGTAACCCTTGGAATCTAATTGCAGCGGTTCTAATTGAAGTCAGGGTTTAGATTGATCAAACCGGGAAAAATTCATAACAGGGCTGTCAGCGCCACTGACAAAGATACTGACACAGGTAACCTGTTGCCCATATACTGTCCCGATCTTGTCGGAGCGCCAGAGGCTGAGACTGTTTGTCAGGAGTCTGATCGAGGATAGCGATCGAGCATAAAGTTCAGTAGAACGAGTCAGATTTTTCACTGGATTTGTGCGAATAGTTAACCAATTTAATCAAATTTAGTGGAGCTGACTAGAACGCTCATGGCTGCGGCCGTTCTTTCTGGGCTTTAAGCCGATCTGCCGATGCTCGGCCAGGCTCCCCTGCAAACGGAATCCGTAGAACCTGATCAGGCTAGTACCTGCGAAGGGAACAAGGGGGTGGTGGAGTGAATGTTTTCCTTAAGGAGGCTTTATTCTTCACCCTGAACGCCCGGCAAGCCATGTTAAATATAAAAGGAATAGCATGATGGCTTGCGAGAAAGATCACTCTGTCACTTACAGGCAGCTTCTGGAAGATGCCTGTCGCCCTTTCCCCTCTTCTGAAAAAATCTATGTCACCGGCAGCCGTGATGATGTTCGGATTGGCATGCGGGAAATCCATCTGAAAGACACCCATGAGCGCTTTGGTGGTGGTTCCAATACCTCTGTTCGGGTTTACGACACTTCAGGTTCTTACACCGAGCCGGGAGCCCTGCATGATTTGACCGAAGGATTGCCGCCACTGCGCCGTGCCTGGATTGAAGAGCGTGACGATACAGAGTTGCTGTCCGGACGCACTTCAGAGTTTGCCCGTTCCAGAGAGCATGACCTCCGTCTGGATGAGGTTCGATTCCAGAAATTAAAAACACCACGCAAGGCTCGCCAGGGAAAGAATGTCTCCCAGCTGCACTACGCCCGACAGGGTATCGTCACGCCGGAAATGGAATACATTGCCATTCGTGAAAACATGGGGCGCAGTGATGAAGGTATTGATAGCCACATTACTCCAGAATTTGTCCGGAAAGAGGTGGCCGAAGGCCGAGCCATCATCCCGGCCAATATCAACCACCCTGAATCAGAACCCATGATCATTGGTCGTAACTTTCTGGTAAAGATCAATGCCAATATCGGTAACTCCGCTGTGACTTCTTCTATAGAGGAAGAGGTGGAAAAACTGCTCTGGTCGACCCGCTGGGGTGGCGACACGGTCATGGACCTGTCAACCGGGAAGAACATCCATGAAACGCGGGAATGGATTATTCGCAACTCCCCTGTTCCCATTGGTACAGTGCCGATTTATCAGACCCTGGAGAAAGTCAAAGGCAAGGTCAAAGACCTGAGCTGGGAAGTGATGCGCGACACCCTGATCGAACAGGCGGAGCAGGGGGTGGATTACTTCACCATTCATGCGGGGGTTCTGCGTGATCATGCAGCCAAAACAAAAGACCGGGTGACAGGTATTGTCTCCCGTGGTGGTGGCATTCTTGCCCAGTGGTGTGAGATTCATGACTCTGAGAACTTTCTCTATACCCACTTCCGGGAACTTTGTGAACTCTGTCAGAAATACGACGTTAGTCTTTCACTAGGGGATGGGATGCGCCCTGGCTCTATCGCTGATGCCAATGACGAAGCCCAGTTTGCTGAGCTGAAGACCCTTGGGGAGCTGACAAAGATTGCCTGGGAGTACGATGTCCAGGTGATGATCGAAGGGCCGGGCCATGTACCCATGCATCTGGTAAAGGAAAACATGGATATGCAGCTCGAACATTGCCATGAAGCGCCATTTTATACATTGGGACCCCTGACGACTGATATCGCTCCCGGTTATGACCACTTTACCTCCGGCATTGGCGCCGCAATGATTGGCTGGTATGGCTGCGCCATGCTCTGTTATGTCACGCCCAAAGAACATCTTGGCCTGCCCAATCGGGATGATGTAAAGGAGGGACTGATCACATACAAGATTGCTGCTCATGCAGCGGATATTGCGAAAGGTCATCCCGGAGTAAGGGTACGGGATAATGCGCTTTCCAAGGCCCGGTTTGAATTCCGCTGGGAGGATCAGTTCAACCTGGCGCTGGACCCGGAAACAGCCAGGGCCTACCACGATGAAACCCTGCCCCAGGATGGCGCCAAGGAGTCAGAATTCTGCTCGATGTGCGGGCCTGACTTCTGCCCCATGCGTATGACGCAGGATGTGAGGGAGCTGGACAAGACGGCCTGATACCCGGAAGAAAACAGCCTGACTCCGGTTTTTGCCACCGGAGTCGGCTTTCAGGTTCAGTCAACAGCAAAGTACTACTCCGTCCCGCTGCATATGATAGGTTCAGTGGTTCGTAAAGCGGTCATTTGCAAGGCGAACTTGTGCCGACGTAGTCATTCTACGTCAATCAAGTTTAACGCAGTCAGATGGCCGCTTTACGAACCACCCTGCTGGCTTGAGCTGAACCTATCAATTGCAGGCGGACGGAGTAGTATGGCAACAGGTAGCTTTCTTCAGTCACCCAGGAAGGCTCGAGCTGTCTCAAGCAGGCGTTTGGTCTGTTGTTTGCAGCCAAGTGTGATTCTCAACCCTGTGCGACCACTGTCATCCGCTTTAGGCCGAACCAGAATACCTTTGGCTCGAAGGTGCTGTTCCAGCTCGACCGGATTCTCCGGAAAGGTCCAGATAAAGTTGGCGACACTGGGCCAGTATTCTATTCCCTGTTCATCAAGAAAGGCTTCAAACATCGGTTTGGAGACTTCCATCACTTCCTGCACATAGTTTTCCGTGTATTCCGGGTTAGACAGTGCGGCGTCAATGGCGACAACTGCCAGCTGATTAACGTCGTATGGGCCACGGACATTCAACAGGGTCTGGATATTGTCCCGGCAACTGATGACATAGCCCAGCCGCACCGAGGGCAGGCCCCAGGTCTTAGAAAAAGTACGTGTCACCAGCAGGTTCGGGTATTGCTCCACAACATCGCAGACGGTTTGCCGGCTGTATTCGAAGTAGCACTCGTCGACCAGAACTGCAGCATTGGGGGCCGAAGCGACTATCTCCAGGATATCTTCTCTTTCTATGCCTGTCCCACTTGGATTGTTTGGGCTGGCGATCACGATCAGGCGAGTTTTGTCGTTTATTGCAGAGATGACTTTCTGCTTGGGAAAGCCTTTGTCCCTGGTGTATCCCGGTTCAATGATCTTCAGGTTTTCAACTCTGGCGCACTGCTGGTACATGGCAAAGGTCGGGCCAGGAATGATCGCTTCTTCGCCTTCTTTACAGGCAGCACGGATAATCAGGTCTATACCCTGGTCTGAGCCGTTGGTGATCATGATCTGTTCGGGATCAACACTGTTATAGGCAGCAATCTTCCCGGTGATGTCACCGTAAGCGGGGTAGCACTGCAGGCGGTCATCCTGGATGAAATCAACCAGCGCCTGTTTCACAGCCGGGCTGACTGGCAGGGTTCTTTCATTGAAATCCAGCAGCAGGTGGTCATGAGGGTCCCGTCCTTCAAGGGGAGGCTTGTAGGCATTCATCTTTGTGATGTGGGATTTGAAGACACTCATTTCAGCTACCTGCATCATGATTATTGTGTGGAGCAACGAGAGTATATGCAGGACGCCTCGTTTCTACCAGAGTCTAGGAGCCTGTCGGACTTAAGCTTTCGAGCATGAAATTTAGTAGGGCGAGCCAGTTTTTTCGTTGGATTTGTGCGAATAGTTGACCTATTTAAGCAAATTCAACGGAAAAACTGGCCGCTCTTTCTGGATTTCAGGCCGAAATTGCCTTAAGTCCGACAGACTCCTAGCGCCTAAGAAGGGATTGAGCCACGTTGCAGGCAGGATATATCATGCAGGCATTGGTTTTATGGGGCAGTGTTCAGAGATGGAGAAGTTACTGGAACGATTGGCTGACGGGCGCTTCCATTCCGGGGAAGAACTGGGGGAAGAACTGGGCATAAGCCGGGCAGCGATCTGGAAAAAGCTCAAGGCCCTGGAAGAGCTCGGATTGAATCTGGATTCGGTCAGGGGGCGCGGTTACCGACTGGGCAGTGGCATTGAGTTGCTCAACGCGGATACGATAGTGGCAGGACTGGAGCGGGATGTTCGGAACCGGGTCAAGTTGCATACCTGTCTCAGCACGGTATCCACCAATGACCTTGTCCGGGAGCTGGGCGAATCCACACCGGATAATATCTGCTTCTGCCTTGCGGAACATCAGTCCGGTGGTCGTGGTCGTCGTGGGCGTTCCTGGTCGAGCCCCTTTGGCTCTACGATCAACCTCTCTCTGCGCTGGCAGATCGGTGAGGGTGTGGCCTCTCTTGAAGGTCTGAGTCTGGCGGTAGGGCTGGCCGTGTTAAAAGCCCTGGAAGCATCAGGTGCCAGGGATCTGCAGCTGAAATGGCCCAACGATATCCTCTGGCATTACCGGAAACTGGCCGGGATTTTGCTGGAAGTCCACGGTGATCCGACCGGTGAATGTGAAGTGGTCATCGGTATTGGCATTAATATAAAGCTCTCCACTGAGCAGCTTCAGGCCATTGGCCAGCCAGCAGTCGATCTTCATGGCGTCATAGGCAAAAGTGTCAGCCGCAATGAAGTGGTCAGTCATCTGATCAATACTCTCTGTCATATGCTGGACGGTTTCCAGAGTGGCGGGTTTGCCCTGTTCCGGGAACAGTGGAAGGAGCACGATGCCTTTCTCGGGCAACAGGTCACTCTTGAAGCGTCGGGGCGCTCGGTAAAAGGTGTTTGCCGCGGCGTGAATGACCAGGGAGGGCTGCTGCTGGAGACCGGCCAGGGCATAACAGTATTCAACGGCGGTGAGGTCTCATTGCGCAGGTCATGAAGATTCTGGATATGGATGCCGGCAATACCCGGCTGAAGTGGCGATTGCTGAGAGGCGGCGAAGTGACCGATGCCGGCTTTATCGCCAACAGTGAGTCCTGGTCTGAAGCATTGCCAGGGTTGCTGGATCGGTGCGGAGCTATCGATGCTGCCCGGGCTTCGATTGTGTCCGGCAACTGCCGGCTCGATTCCTTAAAGAACCTGATCCGGCAATGCTCAGGCGTTGAGCTTCAGGTGGCCAGAACACAGAAAAGTCATGGCGCTGTCCGGGTTGCCTATACAGACGCAGAAAGACTGGGAGTGGATCGCTGGCTAACATTGCTGGCAGCACATGAGCTTGGGGGGGATTGCCATAAGATGATTGTCGACTGCGGCACGGCGATGACTGTCGATGTGCTGGATAGTCAGGGGCTACACCAGGGGGGCTATATAGTTCCCGGGCTGCGCCTGATGAAAGGGGCACTGGCGGTGAATACGGCGGATCTGGATATTGTTGAGCATTCGGCCCACGCTACGGACCTGGGAACGGTTACGGAAGATTGTATCAATCACGGTGTGCTGGCCATGGCTGTTGCGCTGGTGAACAGTGTACAAAACAGGAATGCGGGCAGCAGGGTCTTTCTGACAGGGGGAGATGCCCCCAGGCTGCTTCCCCATATAAATAGCTATATAGAAGGAAGAGTGATCCATGTGCCTGACCTGGTTCTGGATGGCCTGGCGATCGCTTTCAGACGGAGCACTTGATGCGCTGGATTGTTCTTTTACTGTTTTTTCTCAATGCCGGTTACTTTGCCTGGGGGTTCTATCAGCAATCACAGGACAGTTACGCCCGGCCAGTGGTACAGCAGACTGTCCCCCCGGAACAGGGGAAGCGCCTGGTGCTTTATTCCGAAAGTCCGCAGGCAAAAAAAACGGTTGAGCCAGAACCGCAGACAGTCAGTCCTGTCGAAGAGAGCGTCGACGGGAAACCGGAAGTTTCTGCGACAGTTGGTCAGTGTCTTGTATTGGGCCCCTTCTCGTCAGCAACAAAAGCCGACAACCTCCAGCAGCGACTGTTTGCTGTCGGGGTTGGCAGCAGAGAACGTTCAGACGGAGAGGCCACCCAGGCAGATTTCTGGGTGCACATCCCACCGCTGGCCAGCCGTGTTAACGCCATAAGAATGCTGAGAGAACTTCAGGGGCAGGGTATCGACAGCTTTGTCATCACCCAGGGCGAACTGTCTAACGGCATCTCACTGGGACTGTTCAGCAGGGAGGCTTCGGCAAATGAAGTCAGCCGGCGTCTATTGGAAGCAGGCTATGAAACCCGGATAAAGCAGCTGGCGCGGTCACCGGAAACCTACTGGCTGGAAATGGACCTTAAAGAATCGCGGCAGATCACCGACAGATTCTGGAGTGAGCTCGGTGACGACTACAAAGAGCTGAAAATGCTGGAAAAAAACTGCAAAGGGATTGCATCCGGCGGGCTGATTCACTAATATACGCCACGCGCTCCGGGGCAGACACCGATGACAAGCTTCCTGATTAGCCATCAGGAAAAACAAGCTTGACTTTCAACTGCTTCGAAATAGAATGGCGCAGCGTTTGGTGGGGTTCCCGAGCGGCCAAAGGGATCAGACTGTAAATCTGACGCGAAAGCTTCGCTGGTTCGAATCCAGCCCCCACCACCAAGTTTCTTTCTGAGCAGCAGGCTTGCTGTTCAGAAGTGGAGAAGGTGCTGCACGATGCAGGTCTCGCTCTGCGGGTCTCGTTCAGCGGGTATAGTTCAATGGTAGAACCTCAGCCTTCCAAGCTGATGATGCGGGTTCGATCCCCGCTACCCGCTCCAGCTTCTCATGATAGAGATTGAGAAGCTCTTATAGCTCAGTTGGTAGAGCGCATCCTTGGTAAGGATGAGGTCACCGGTTCAAATCCGGTTAAGAGCTCCAGATATCAGGGATAGACGCAGTATTGCCTGTCCCTGTTTTTTTGTCCTGATGTTTGTTAGGGCATAAAAGAATAAGGCTTTTCAGGTTGATTGGGGTCGATTATAATTGGTCGGTCCTCGTATCTAGAAGAGTATTGTCCGAGACTCATTGCTATAAAGCAGTGCTTTAGAGCTTGATAGCAGCGCTCAAAGATACAGGCCAGTAGTTCAATTGGTAGAGCACCGGTCTCCAAAACCGGGGGTTGGGGGTTCGATTCCCTCCTGGCCTGCCATTTCCTGATTCAAGCTCTTGTTTATTTTGGTAAATACAGGGCTTTTCCAGAGAGAAAGTCAAACTGATGAGTGGAAAACCAGAGGTAGCGGCTGAGGGTCGCCTGGATGGCCTTAAATGGGGTCTGGTGGCGGTGCTTGTCGCCGTAGGCGTGTATGGGAATTATTTTTTCTCTGCTGAATCGCTTTTATACCGTGTGATCGGGTTGCTGGTTCTGGCGGCCGTAGCAGGCTTTGTCGCGCTGCAGACGGTCAAGGGTGGGGCTTTCTGGAATCTGGTCAAAGAAGCCAAGGTTGAGATCCGTAAAGTGGTCTGGCCTACTCGTCAGGAAACTGTTCAGACCACTCTGGTAGTTGTGGCGGTTGTCATCGTAATGGGCCTCATTTTGTGGGCGCTCGATTCTCTGCTAGGCTGGGCTATCAGCAGCCTGATTGGATAGGGATAGAATATGGCGAAGCGTTGGTATGTGGTTCATGCCTACTCCGGCTACGAAAAGCAGGTGATGCGTTCGCTGAACGAGCGCGTGAAGCTGCATGGCATGGAGGACTTTTTCGGTGACATCCTGGTACCGACCGAAGAAGTGATAGAGATAAGAAACGGCCAGAAACGCAAGAGTTAGCGTAAGTTCTTCCCTGGTTACGTGTTAGTCCAGATGGAAATGAACGAAGATAGCTGGCATCTTATCAAGGATACACCGCGGGTGATGGGCTTTATTGGTGGCACGGCTGATAAGCCTGCGCCGATCACCGAAAAAGAAGCGGACGCTATTCTTCAGCGTGTTCATGAAGGGGCCGAGAAGCCTCGTCCGAAGACGTTGTTTGAAGCTGGTGAGATGGTTCGTGTTATTGACGGTCCATTTGCTGACTTCAATGGTGTGGTTGAGGAAGTGAATTACGAGAAAAGTCGCCTGCGGGTGGCGGTAATGATCTTCGGTCGATCCACGCCGGTCGAGCTGGAGTTTATCCAGGTCGAGAAAGCCTGATACCAGGCTTTAAGTTTCAGAAGCCCTGCATCGCCCGAGGTGGTGCAGGGTTTTTATCTAAAGCTCCGGGGCTCCGAAGTATTGTGTCCTGAGAGCGGGTAGCTGAAGCGATGGTGCGCCTGTTTTTAACAGCGTCCGCCGTGGAGGCATTGACCCACTAATCGAGGTTGAAATGGCTAAGAAAGTCGAAGCTTATATCAAACTGCAGGTTCCTGCAGGTAAAGCTAACCCTTCACCGCCCGTTGGTCCAGCTCTGGGTCAGCACGGCGTAAATATCATGGAGTTCTGTAAGGCGTTCAACGCCAAGACCCAGGATATGGATGCTGGTATGCCAATTCCGGTAATCATTACCGTATACGGCGATCGCAGCTTTACCTTTGAAACCAAAACTCCTCCTGCTTCTGTACTGCTGAAGAAAGTATTGAAGCTGAAGAAGGGTTCCGGACGTCCTAACACTGAAAAAGTTGGCACCGTTACTCGCGAGCAACTGCTGGAAGTCGCCAAGGTTAAAGAGCCTGACTTGACTGCTGCAGACGAAGATGCGGCTATCCGCACTATCGCTGGTTCTGCTCGTTCCATGGGTCTGAACGTGGAGGGTGTAGAGTAATGGCAAAGATTTCCAAGCGCGCCAAGATTATTGCCGAGAAAGTTGAAGCTACCAAGGCTTACACTTTTGAGGAAGCTGCGAACCTTCTGAAGGAAGTTTCCAGCGTCAAGTTCAAAGAATCTATAGAAGTAGCTGTCAACCTGGGTGTGGATCCTCGTAAATCCGACCAGGTAGTTCGTGGCTCTTCTGTACTGCCAAACGGTACTGGCAAAGACGTTCGCGTAGCTGTGTTCACACAGGGCGCCAACGCTGAAGCTGCCAAGGAAGCTGGTGCAGATATCGTCGGTATGGACGATCTGGCTGCCCAGGTTAAGGCTGGTGAGCTGAACTTTGACGTCGTTATCGCTTCTCCTGACGCGATGCGTGTTGTTGGTCAGCTGGGTCAGATCCTTGGCCCACGTGGTCTGATGCCTAACCCTAAAGTTGGTACTGTAACACCTAACGTTGCTGACGCGGTTAAGAACGCTAAAGCCGGTCAGGTTCGTTTCCGTACTGACAAGAACGGTATCATCCACGCCGGTATCGGCAAGATCGATTTTGAAGCAGACGCCCTGAAGCAGAACACTGAAGCTCTGCTGGCTGAACTGAAGAAGCTGAAGCCTTCTGCCAGTAAAGGCGTTTACATGAAGAAAATCACCCTGTCCTCCACTATGGGGCCAGGTCTGACCATCGACATAGCTTCTCTGGACGTATAAGGGCGAAAGCCCGGATTACAGGCTGACGTCAGTCTGTAATCCACAACAGACTTTGGGGTCTCCGGTTTCGGAGGTCGTCAAAGATCGCAGGTGTTGATATCTGTTCCTGCTGTTTGCTTGTCAAAGAGCGAGGCGGGGTTCGGTAACTTGTTTGACCTCATTGGGTGTAGTTTGCTGAAAACTCGTGAACAAGAGCGGACAAAAAGGTAGAAAGCTTAATTTCCTGCGTAGACGGTGAACAAGTAACCTGGAACATTTTTCAGGGGATTGACCCTTCACCGTATTGTAAGTATCCAGCTACTCAGTAGCTGAGTAGCTGGATTGAACTTCGTATATTTGGAGTAAAGCCAATGGCGTTAGGACTCGAAGACAAGAAGGCGATTGTCGCCGAAGTCAGCGAGGCTGCACAAAGCGCTCTGTCGGCTGTAATCGCGGATTACCGTGGTCTCTCTGTTGGTCAAATGACCGAACTGCGTAAGCAGGCCCGTGATGGTGGCGTATACCTGAAGGTTGTACGTAACACTCTGGCTCGCCGCGCTGTTGAAGGCACCGAATTTGAGTGCCTGCAGGAAGCCCTGGTTGGTCCTACAGTGCTGGCCTTCTCTCAGGAAGACCCAGGCGCCGCAGCGCGTCTGATGAAGGACTTCGCCAAAGAGAACGATGCTCTGGAAGTTAAGGCTCTGTCCATCTCTGGACAGCTGCTTGGCGCAGAACAACTCGATGTTCTGGCCAAGATGCCTACTCTGGATCAGGCTCGCGCGATGCTGATGAGCGTAATGATTGCACCTGTAACCAAGCTTGCAAGAACTCTGAACGAGTTCCCAGCCAGCATTACACGTGTAGTGGCAGCTGTTGCCGACGAGAAGAAGAAAGCCGCATAAGCTGGCAGATCTTTTTCTTTTTAAACGAATTCCGGGTTTACCCCACAGAAAATTTTTGGAGATATAGACATGGCTCTGTCCAAAGAAGATATCCTGAATGCAATCGCTGAAATGTCCGTAATGGACGTTGTTGAACTGGTTGAAGCAATGGAAGAGAAGTTCGGCGTTAGCGCTGCTGCTGCCGTTGCTGCTGCTCCTGCTGCTGCCGGCGAAGCCGCTGCTGCTGAAGAACAGACTGAGTTCGACGTAATCCTGACTGGCGCTGGCGACAAGAAAGTCAACGTAATCAAGGTTGTCCGTGCTGCTACTGGCCTGGGTCTGAAAGAAGCCAAAGGTCTGGTAGACGGCGCTCCAGCTCCTCTGAAGGAAGGCGCTTCCAAGGACGAAGCTGAAGAGCTGAAGAAGCAGCTGGAAGAAGCTGGCGCTTCCGTAGAAATCAAGTAATTCTACGACAAGTTGCATATTCCCGAGCCTATTGCATAATAGACTCAGGCGGCTGGTGCCTGCATGGCACCGGCCTTTTTTCCGTTGTATGAGCTGTATCGTTCTGTGCTGGTATTGCCAGAAACGGGCTCAATACCTGAAATGGTGATCAAAAACGGTGTAGACTGGGATGTTGGGAAATGATTCCGAACAGTCTGTTGTACGGTTTTTAGCCATTTTCATTGGGTTGCAGGTGGAAGCGAACGACTCCTGGAGCCTGACTGAGGGTAGCGGTTGTGATTAAAATTCAGTAGGACGAGTCAAATTTTTCGATCGAGCCGTGCGAATAGTTAACCTATTTAATCGGATCGATCGGAAAATTGGGCCGTACTTTCTGGATTTTAGGCCGACCTGTCTACCCTTGGTCAGGCTCCCCAGTCAGACGCTAAAGCTCATGCAACGGTTGACGGTTGAAATCGCCGTTTAGATTGGGTGTCAAAAAGGGGGCCACCCGCCCTCATAAAACCTAAGTGGCCAGACCAGGCGGTCTGAAGCCAGGAACAGGTGACCAAGCTGGGGAACGCTGATGGCATACTCGTATACAGAGAAAAAACGCATCCGCAAAGACTTCGGCAAGCTGCCGCATGTCATGAATGTGCCGTATCTTCTGGCGATTCAGCTTGATTCTTATCACAAGCTGCTGCAGTCCGGAAAAGAGCCGGCCGCGCGTGAAGACATCGGTCTGCACGCCGCCTTCAAATCCGTCTTTCCCATTGTCAGCTACTCTGGCAATGCGGCGCTGGAATATGTGAGCTACAGGCTCGGTACTCCGGCCTTTGATGTCAAGGAATGTCAACTTCGTGGTGTGACTTACGCAGTGCCTCTGCGGGTCAAAGTGCGCCTGATTATCTATGACAAGGAATCTGCCAGTAAGGCAATCAAGGACATCAAGGAACAGGAAGTCTACATGGGCGAAATCCCGCTCATGACTGAAAACGGTACCTTTGTCATCAATGGTACTGAAAGGGTTATCGTATCCCAGCTGCACCGCTCTCCTGGTGTGTTCTTCGACCACGATCGTGGCAAGACCCACTCGTCCGGCAAGCTGCTGTACTCGGCCCGGGTTATTCCTTACCGTGGTTCATGGCTGGATTTCGAGTTCGATCCAAAAGATCTGCTCTTCGTTCGCATCGACCGTCGCCGCAAGCTGCCAGCTACTATCCTGCTGCGCGCCCTGGGCATGTCCAACGAAGAAATCCTGGTCAACTTCTTTGATAACGTCAGCTTCCGTGTCGACGCCGAGAATGTCAGTACTGAGCTGGTACCCGAACGCCTGCGTGGTGAAGCAGCAAGCTTCGATATCAAGGACGGCGAAGGCAATGTCATCGTCGAGATGGGCCGTCGTGTCACCGCCCGTCACATTCGTCAGCTGCAGAAGGCCAAGATTAAGCAACTGCAAGCGCCGGTTGAATACATCTATGGCAAGGTACTGGCCAAGACGGTAGTTCACAAGGCGACCGGCGAGATCATTGTCGAGTGCAACACGGAAATTACTCCGGAAGCTTATGAAAAGCTTCTGGGCGCCGGCATCAAGGAAATCGAGACACTCTACGTTAATGAGCTGGACTGTGGTTCCTTTATCTCTGACACCCTGCGCACAGACACCACCACTGATCGACTGGAAGCATTGGTAGAAATATACCGCATGATGCGCCCAGGTGAGCCGCCAACACAGGATGCAGCTGAAGCTCTGTTCGGCAATCTGTTCTTCTCTCCTGAACGTTACGACCTGTCTGCCGTTGGACGTATGAAGTTCAACCGTCGACTCGGCCGTGAAGAAGATACTGGTTCCGGTGTACTCGGCAATGACGACATTGTTGAAGTGCTGAAGACGCTGGTTCATATCCGTAACGGTAAAGGCGTCTGTGACGACATCGACCACCTGGGCAACCGTCGTGTCCGTTCCGTTGGTGAAATGGCTGAGAACCAGTTCCGCGTAGGTCTGGTGCGTGTTGAGCGTGCTGTTAAGGAGCGTCTGAGCCTGGCAGAATCCGAAGGCCTGATGCCTCAGGACGATCAACGCCAAGCCGGTTGCCGCTGCCATCAAGGAATTCTTTGGTTCCAGCCAGCTGTCCCAGTTCATGGACCAGAACAACCCGCTGTCTGAGGTAACTCACAAGCGTCGTGTTTCTGCACTTGGCCCTGGCGGTCTGACCCGTGAGCGTGCCGGTTTCGAAGTTCGGGACGTACACCCGACTCACTATGGCCGTGTCTGCCCGATCGAGACCCCTGAAGGTCCGAACATCGGTCTGATCAACTCCCTGGCTACCTACGCCCGCGCCAACGATTACGGATTCCTGGAATCCCCATACCGTAAAGTGGTGGATGGCAAGGTCAGTAACGATATCGACTACCTCTCTGCTATTGAAGAAGGTGAGTACGTTATCGCACAGGCTACAGCCAAGCTTGATGATGACATGAACCTGGCTGACGAACTGGTTGACGTTCGTCACCGTAACGAAACCACGCTGATGGCCCCGGAAAAAGTCCAGTACATGGACGTTTCCACCAAGCAGGTGGTCTCCGTCGCGGCATCCCTGATTCCATTCCTCGAGCACGACGACGCTAACCGTGCCTTGATGGGATCGAACATGCAACGTCAGGCTGTTCCGACCCTGCGCGCTGACAAGCCGCTGGTAGGTACCGGCATGGAGCGCAACGTAGCCAGCGACTCCGGTGTCTGTGTTGTAGCCAATCGTGGTGGTATGGTTGATATTGTTGATGCTGCCCGCGTGGTTATCCGCGTCAACAACGATGAAGTTCAGCCAGGCGAAGCCGGCGTCGACATCTACAACCTGACTAAGTACACCCGCTCCAACCAGAATACCTGTATTAACCAGCGCTCCCTGGTGAAAGCTGGTGACGTGATCTCCCGCGGAGACATTCTGGCAGACGGTCCTTCCGTTGACATGGGTGAACTGGCCCTGGGTCAGAACATGCGCGTCGCGTTCATGCCCTGGAACGGTTACAACTTTGAGGACTCCATCCTCATCTCCGAGCGTGTTGTACAGGAAGACCGCTTCACCACGATCCACATTCAGGAACTGACCTGTGTGGCCCGTGACACCAAGCTGGGGCCGGAAGAAATTACTTCCGATATCCCGAACGTCGGTGAGTCCGCACTGAACAAGCTGGACGAAGCCGGTATCGTTTACGTTGGTGCTGAAGTCGGTGCAGGTGACATTCTGGTAGGCAAGGTAACACCTAAGGGTGAAACCCAGCTGACTCCGGAAGAGAAACTGCTGCGTGCCATCTTCGGTGAGAAAGCGTCTGACGTTAAAGATACGTCCCTGCGTGTACCTACTTCTGTTAAGGGTACCGTTATCGACGTTCAGGTATTTACCCGTGACGGTGTTGAGAAAGACAGCCGTGCCCAGGCTATTGAAAAGGCACAGCTGGACGAATACCGCAAGGATCTGAATGAAGAGTTCCGTATCGTTGAGGAAGACACCTTTGCCCGTCTGCGCGAGGCACTGCGTGATCAGCCTGTTGATCGTGGTCCGGCCCTGACAAAAGGCGACAAGATCAGCGACGAATACCTGGATGGACTGGAACACGAACAGTGGTTCAGGCTGTCCATGTCTGATGAAGCCCTCAATGAACAGCTTGATCTCGCCCGCGAGCAGCTGAAAGAGCGTCGTGCCCAGCTCGACGAGCGTTTCGAAGACAAGAAGAAAAAGCTGCAGACCGGTGACGACATGGCCCCTGGCGTCCTGAAGATCGTCAAAGTCTACCTGGCCATCAAGCGTTGCATCCAGCCGGGTGACAAGATGGCGGGCCGCCACGGTAACAAGGGTGTTATCTCCATCATCATGCCGGTGGAAGATATGCCTCATGATGCCGAGGGTAATCCGGTCGACATTGTTCTGAACCCGTTGGGTGTACCTTCGCGGATGAACGTTGGTCAGGTTCTTGAAACTCACCTGGGTGCAGCGGCACGTGGTCTGGGTCACAAGATTAACCGGATGGTCGAGTCCCAGAAAAAAGTAGCGGAAATCCGCGACTTCCTGGACAAGATCTACAACGGTGTCGGTGGCAGCCGTAAAGAGGAACTGGACAAGTTCTCTGACGAAGAGGTCATGGAGCTGGCGAAGAACCTGCGCGGCGGTGTGCCAATGGCCACGTCCGTATTCGACGGCGCCAAGGAATCCGAGATCAAGGAGCTGCTTAGGCTGGCTGATCTAAGCGACACCGGTCAGGTTACCCTGTTCGACGGTCGCACCGGTGACTCCTTCGACCGTCCGGTGACAGTGGGTTACATGTACATGCTCAAGCTCAACCACTTGGTGGATGACAAGATGCACGCACGTTCCACTGGTTCCTACTCTCTGGTAACCCAGCAGCCGCTGGGCGGTAAGGCCCAATTCGGTGGCCAGCGTTTCGGTGAGATGGAGGTCTGGGCTCTGGAAGCTTACGGCGCCGCCTACACCCTGCAGGAAATGCTGACCGTCAAGTCCGATGACGTCGCCGGTCGAACCAAGATGTATAAGAACATCGTCGATGGCGACCATCGTATGGAAGCCGGGATGCCGGAATCCTTCAACGTATTGCTGAAGGAAATCCGCTCCCTGGGTATCGACATCGAGCTGGACACCGAATAACGAAAACGTGTAGCCGGGCGGCCCTCTCTGAGGATCGACCGCCTGGCAACGCGAGGAGATGCGATCTTGAAAGACTTACTGAATCTACTCAAGACCCAGGGCCAGACTGAAGAGTTTGACTCGATTCGTATCGGTCTGGCTTCCCCAGAGATGGTACGTTCCTGGTCTTACGGCGAAGTTAAAAAGCCCGAGACTATCAATTACCGTACGTTCAAGCCTGAGCGTGACGGCCTTTTCTGCGCCAAGATCTTTGGCCCGGTAAAAGATTACGAGTGTCTGTGCGGTAAGTACAAGCGCCTGAAACACCGTGGTGTTATCTGTGAGAAGTGTGGCGTAGAAGTCGCACTGGCGAAAGTCCGTCGTGACCGCATGGGCCATATCGAACTGGCCAGCCCGGTTGCCCACATCTGGTTCCTGAAGTCCCTGCCATCCCGTATCGGTTTGCTGCTGGACATGACCCTGCGCGACATCGAACGTGTACTCTACTTTGAGTCCTACGTTGTTGTTGACCCGGGTATGACAACACTGGAAAAGAACCAGCTGCTGTCTGACGAACAATACTACGAAGCCCTGGAAGAGTTCGGTGACGACTTTGACGCCCGCATGGGTGCGGAAGCGATCAAGGCCCTGCTGGGCGACATCGACCTGGGTGAAGAAGTGGAAATGCTGCGTGAAGAGATTCCGCAGACTAACTCTGAAACCAAACTGAAGAAGCTGTCCAAGCGTCTGAAGCTGGTTGAGGCGTTCCACAAATCCGGTAACAACCCGGAATGGATGATCCTGACCGTTCTGCCGGTTCTTCCGCCAGATCTTCGTCCTCTGGTACCTCTGGATGGTGGCCGTTTCGCGACGTCCGACCTGAACGACCTGTACCGTCGAGTGATCAACCGTAACAACCGTCTGAAGCGTCTGCTCGATCTGAACGCGCCTGACATCATTGTCCGCAACGAAAAGCGTATGCTGCAGGAATCTGTAGACGCACTGCTGGACAACGGTCGTCGGGGTCGTGCCATCACCGGTTCCAACAAGCGTCCTCTGAAATCCCTGGCCGACATGATCAAGGGTAAGCAGGGTCGTTTCCGTCAGAACCTGCTCGGTAAGCGTGTTGACTACTCCGGCCGTTCTGTAATTACCGTAGGTCCTACCCTGCGTCTGCACCAGTGCGGTCTGCCCAAGAAGATGGCTCTGGAGCTGTTCAAGCCGTTCATCTTCGGCAAGCTGGAAGCCAAAGGTCTGGCTACCACGATTAAAGCCGCCAAGAAGATGGTTGAGCGCGAAACACCGGAAGTGTGGGACGTTCTGGCTGACGTAATCCGTGAACATCCGGTCATGCTGAACCGTGCACCTACACTGCACCGTCTCGGTATCCAGGCGTTCGAACCGGTTCTGATCGAAGGTAAGGCGATCCAGCTGCACCCGCTGGTTTGTGCGGCGTACAACGCTGACTTCGACGGCGACCAGATGGCTGTTCACGTACCGCTTACCCTGGAAGCCCAGCTGGAAGCCCGTGCCCTGATGATGTCCACCAACAACATCCTGGCGCCTGCTAACGGTGAGCCTATTATCGTACCTTCCCAGGACGTGGTTCTGGGGCTGTACTACATCACCCGTGAGCGTATCAACGCCAAGGGTGAAGGCATGGCGTTCGTGGACATCCGCGAAGTAATGCGTGCCTACCGTACTGATAATGTCGAGCTGCACGCTCGTGTAAAAGTACGTGTCAGCGAGAAATACAAGGATGACGATGGCGTCGAACACGCCCGTACTTTCCTGGCGGACACTACTGTCGGCCGTATGATGCTGTGGGAAATCGTACCTGAAGGTCTGCCTTTCGAACTGGTCAACCAGACCATGAAGAAGAAGGCTATCTCCCGTCTGCTGAATGCCTGCTACCGTAACGTTGGTCTGAAAGAAACCGTTATCTTTGCTGACCAGATGCTGTACATGGGCTTCAATTACGCGACCCTGTCCGGTGCTTCCATCGGTGTAAACGACTTTGTTATCCCGGATAACAAGGTCAAGATCATCGACGACGCCAACGAAGAAGTGCGTGAGATCGAGAACCAGTTTGCTTCCGGTCTGGTGACCCAGGGTGAGAAGTACAACAAGGTTATCGACATTTGGTCCCGTGCCAACGAGATGCTCGCCAAGAGCATGATGGACAACCTGAAATCCGACACAGTCCTGAACAAACAGGGCAAAAAGGAAGAGCAGGAATCCTTCAACAGTGTCTACATGATGGCTGACTCCGGTGCTCGTGGTAGCGCCGCACAGATTCGTCAGCTGGCCGGTATGCGTGGTCTCATGGCCAAGCCGGACGGCTCCATCATTGAAACGCCAATCACCGCGAACTTCCGTGAAGGTCTGAACGTACTGCAGTACTTCATTTCCACACACGGTGCTCGTAAAGGTCTGGCGGATACCGCTCTGAAAACAGCGAACTCCGGTTACCTTACCCGTCGTCTGGTTGACGTGGCTCAGGATCTGGTCGTCACAGCTGATGACTGTGGTACAACCAATGGTCTGATGATGACACCGCACATTGAAGGCGGTGACGTAGTTGAACCTCTGGGTGAGCGTATTCTGGGTCGAGTAGTGGCAGAAGATGTCATTAAACCTGGAGACGATTCCGAGATTGCAATTCCGGCTGGAACTCTGATCGACGAAGCCTGGGTCAAGCGTCTGGAAGTTATGAATGTTGACGAGGTCAAGGTTCGTTCACCGATCAGCTGTGAAATCCGTCACGGTATCTGTGCCAAGTGCTATGGACGTGATCTGGGTCGCGGACATCTGGTTAACAAGGGTGAGGCTGTTGGTGTAATCGCTGCACAGTCCATCGGTGAGCCTGGTACCCAGCTGACCATGCGTACCTTCCACATCGGTGGTGCTGCATCCCGTTCGTCTGCTCAGGACAACATCAGCGTCAAGACCAGCGGTATTGCCCGCCTGCTCAACCTGAAGTCGGTTGAACGTAAAGATGGCAACCTGGTTGCTGTCAGCCGTTCCGGTCAACTGGCGATTGCTGACGAATTTGGTCGTGAGCGTGAGCGTTACAAGCTGCCTTACGGTGCTGTGTTGTCTGTTAAGGACGACACTGGTGTTGATGCTGGCCAGGTTGTGGCGAAGTGGGACCCACACACCCACCCGATTATCACCGAACTGTCTGGTACTGTTAAGTTCCTGGGCATGGAAGAAGGCATCACCGTCAAGACTCAGACTGATGAGCTGACCGGTCTGTCCAACATTGAAGTACTGGATCCGAAGGATCGCCCAACTGCCGGTAAGGACATCCGTCCCGCTATTCAGCTGCTGGATGCCAACGGTAAGGAACTGAAGCTGCCTAACACTGAAGTGGCCGCTCAGTACTTCCTGCCTGCGAACGCTCTGGTGAACCTGGCTGACGGAACGACTGTAGAAGTGGGTGACGTTGTTGCCCGTATTCCACAGCAGTCCGGCGGTAACAAGGACATCACCGGTGGTCTGCCACGGGTTGCTGACCTGTTTGAAGCGCGGAAGCCTAAAGAGCACTCCATCCTGGCGGAAATCACCGGTACCATCGGCTTCGGTAAAGAGACCAAGGGCAAGAAGCGTCTGGTCATTACCCCGAACGATGGTAGCGATCCGTACGAAGAGCTGATTCCGAAGTGGCGTCACCTGAACGTGTTCGAAGGTGAACAGGTCACCAAGGGTGAAGTTATCTCCGATGGTCCGACCAATCCGCACGACATTCTGCGTCTGCTTGGAGTTGGTGAGTTGGCAAGATACATTGTCAATGAGATACAGGACGTTTACCGCTTACAAGGCGTTAAGATTAACGACAAGCACATCGAAACCATCCTGCGTCAGATGCTGCGCAAGGTTGAGATTGCTGATACCGGTGATTCTACGCTGATCCGCGGTGACCAGGCCGAGTTGAACTCGGTGCTGGAAGAAAATGATCGTCTGCATGCAGACGATCGGATTCCTGCCAAGTATGAACGTGTTCTGCTGGGTATCACCAAGGCGTCTCTGGCGACTGAATCCTTCATCTCTGCCGCTTCCTTCCAGGAGACTACCCGTGTCCTGACAGAAGCTGCAGTAACTGGCAAGCGTGATTACCTGCGCGGCCTGAAGGAAAACGTTGTTGTGGGTAGACTGATACCTGCCGGTACCGGTCTGACTTACCACGCAGAGCGTAAGAAACAGCAAGAACCTGAGTTTGAAGCGCCAGCCAAGGTGTCTGCTTCCGAAGTGGAACAGGCTCTGTCCGAAGCGCTTAACTTCGGCGAAGTCTGATCACAGGGCCGAGCTTCGGCTCAGTTCTTACCAGACCTGCTTTAACAGAAAGGCTGCCTTTGGGCAGCCTTTCTTACATCAGGGTGATTGTTTTTGCAGATTACTGTGGATGATTGTGAACGTAGTTCTAAGGTCGTTGATCATCTGGAAACCGTTAAGGGAGTCTCCATTGAAATTAGCAGGATGAAATCGGGAGATTACTCTGTAGCTGGAATCTGGGAAATGTCCGGTGTTGCTGCTGGAAGGGACTTCTTCCATGCTTGCGGGATCGGACATGAGCAGAGAGGCAATTCTGGGAGCGATAGTGACAGCGACGCTGTTTCTGAAAATACCTGTTCTACGTTCTATTGATCCTGTTGAAACGATTCTCCTGAATATCAGCTACCTTTTTTTGATCTGTAGTTTAGAGTGTTATTCTCTGAACTCCTTTCCGCCACTTTTCAAAACCTCTATCAACTGTCTTATTTTTTCTAGGTTTTCAGTATTTCCAGCTATTTCCTGGCTAAGTTGTACATGTTGCAAACTCAATGACTCAAAATCATTTAACCTTGCACCAGCCTTCACTAGGCTTCTAACCTCTTCAAAGTCATAGTTGCAGTCAGAAGTAGTAACTCCGATAACTTTTGCGGCACGTGCCAACATTTTATTGATTTTAGCTTGAATACAGTCTGATAATTCCGCACCACTTTCTAGCCATTGAACTACAATTCTGTAACTTTCTTCGTTATCGATTGCCCTATGAATTTCATCTTTCAAAACTTGTGCGTTAGTAATATCAATATTTATTCCTGCTTTTCGTAATATTTTCATCCTGGAAAAATTGTGATCTTTGATCGCGTCAGCAAAGCATGAATTCATGATGCTATGAGTGTTTTCATCTAGCCATACTTTCTCTTCTGTAAGTCTTTCCAGTTCTAAATAATTGCCTTTAGTAAGAGTTTCTCTTAGTTGTTCATTCTTGAATGCAATATCCCTATCAATTTCTTTTATCCGTTTCGGACATATTTTCACACCACAATATCTCAGATTCAATATTAACGCTCTGTCCTTCCTCATATACGCCTTGTCTAATTCTACAGACGCTTTACTCCAGCTATCACTACTTACCTTAAGACCTATCAAATTTAAAAGGTGACTGTTATCCTCGAAATTATGAGAAGTTAACGCCTCTACCCAGCAGTCGTTCATTAATTTTTGAATCTCTGTATCTTTTCCAAGATCAAGATTTCTAGGTACTTGCCAAAGAAAATCATAATCTCGATCCTCAAGAGATTCTTTTGCTTTATGGGCGATACGATCTATAGTATCTTCATTTAGCGTGAGGCCAGCTTGAAATAATAAACTCTGTTCAAAACCTCTTCTTTGCTCCATTGCAGATAATAATCTGAGGTTTAATACTTTCTGGGTTTCTTCGCTGACAACAACCTGTTCTTCCATGACTTTAAATAGCATGGAGCTATCTTCATTAATAACCGCATTTAACAATCTACGATTTAGTTCTTTTTGATTTTTATCCGGTGTTTCAGAGCTTAGAGAGAATAGACAATAAGGAGGGATAGCCCATACACTTCTATTATCCAAGGTGGCTCGACATGTTGGGCAGTTCGTATGCTCATGAGCAAAAAAATCCCTTAAACAGCTTGCGTCAAATTTATGGCCACAACGTGCTAATGCAACTTTGGCATTTCTACCAAAAGCTTTAATGCAGATAGCGCATCTTTCTTCCATATCATGTTCAATATCTTGTTTTTTTGCAAGTGGTGTTGACACGGACTCGATAGCATGACGTTTTAAAGATTGTCTTGTTTGCATGTATAAGTCTCCATTCTATTCCTTTGTTTCCTTAGATAGCAATATATGAATTTAGTTCCCTTCCACTGATTAAATTGTCATGGCTCTGCTATCAACAGGGTGATACTGTTCATGACATATATGATCATTTGTGTCTCAATGGAAGTAATAAAACACTCATGGATGAATTCAAGGATGCCTGACAACTTACTCTCCACCTTTGGCATGCCATTAGGCAAACTGGCTCATGCCTCATCAGCACCAGCCTTCTATTAGCGGGATGCGGCGGTGGAGGAGGGGGGAAGCTCCCACTCCCAATTCAGAACCTGCAGGAAACAATAACAACGGCAATAATGGTGGTGGCGATTCTCTTTCGGATCGCCGCCCGAACAGGACCCTGAGTTTTAAGTCAGCTTCAGTTCGCCCGCTGGTCAGGTAACAGGACAATAAAAAGATGACTCTAGCTGGAAGCTGGGAAATGTCCGGTGTTGCTGTTGGAAGGGACTTCTTCCATGTTTGCGGGATCGGACATGAGCAGAGAGGCAATTCAGAGGGCGATAGTGACAGCGACGCTGTTTCTGTAAATGCCTGTTCTACGTTCTATTGATCCTGCTGAAACGATTCTCCTGAATATCAGTTTACCTTTTTTTGATCTGTAGTTTAGAGGTTAGAGGTCAGAGTGTTATACGCTAACCTCCATCCCGCCACCTTTCAAAATCTCAAACAACTGCCTTATTTTTTCTAGGTTTCCAGTATTTTCAGCTCTTGCTTCGCTACGATAAATCATTTCCAAATTTATTAAATGCTTTTCTGAAAGTTTTGCCCCCGCATTGATAAGGCACCTCAGTTCTTTATCGTCAAACTCAAAGCCAGTACTGGCGTCGAAGTTGCTTAGACTCCATGCCAATATTACAGTGAGACCCAATTGACCATATGGTGTTGCTATCGCACCACTTTCCAATAATAGAATTGTGGCGACAGAGTCTAAGTCCTCAATTGCTTTCTCAAGCTCGACGTCCAGTCTGTGTGTAATTTCCAAATCAAATTCTATTCCTGTCTTTCGTAATATCTTTAACCTGTAAAAATCATTATCTTTTATCGCATCTGCAAGCAATGGCTTCATAGTGTGTTGGTTGTCTTCAGATAAACATACTCTTTCTTTTGTAAGTCGTTCCAGTTGACTATAATCATGGTTGATAAGAGCTTCTCTTATTTCTTCATTTATAGATGCAATTGTTTTGTTAATCTCTTGTACCCGTTCGGGTGTTATTTTGACACCATTAGTTTGCATGACCTCTATTAAGCAATGGTTTTGAACCATATACGCCTTCTCCAACTCTACAGATGCTCTTTGCCAACTATCATCAGTTATCTTTAGGCCTAGCTGATTTAAATAGAAACTTTGATCCTTGAAATCAATAGAGGAAAGCATCTCTAGCCAGCAGCCTTGCAATAACTCTTGCATCGTTTCATCTTTCCCCAGTTCAAGGTTGTGAGGTAATTTCAGAAGATAACAGAAATCTAAATCTTTAAGCGCTTGTTTTGCTCTATCAAAGATCAAACCTCTAGTTTCTTCATCTATCTCGAGACCAGATTTAAACAATAGAAGCTGCTCTTGATTGTTCACCCTTTCAAGTGATTCTAATAACCGGAGGTTCAATGTTTTCTGGGTTGCTGCGCTTATAAGCAATCCTTCTTTCATGACTTTTTCCACTGCGATCTCATCATTATCTTGGATTGCATTTAAAAACCTGCGATTTAGTTCTTCCTGTTCTTTATTAGGGGTTTCAGAGCAGTGAGAGAGGGAGTTAGGAGAAGGGATAGTCCCTATATTCCTACGACTAATGCTCTCTCTACACACTGGGCAGTGGGGTTCATCATTAACAAGGCATTTTCTTATACATGTTGTGTCAAATTTATGGCCGCAGGGTGTTATGGCAATTTCGACATCTCTACCAAAAGCTGTTATGCAGACAGGGCATACTTCTTCCATTTCATTTGCATTAGCTTGCATTTTTGCAGGTAGTGGTGACACGGGCTCTGCAGCATATAGTTTTGAAGGTTGTCTTGCTTCCATGTAAAAGATTCCATTTTATTTATTTAAATTATTAGCTTATTTGATCGCAATAAGTGGAATTAGTTCCCTTCCAATGATTGATTTTTCATGGCTCTGCCGTCGACAGAGTGATACCGAAATGTGACACATAATCCATAATCATTTGTGGAATGTTGCCATAAACTGGTTTGAAATCATGTGTTCAAACCAATTTGGAATTTAAAAAAAACTAGGGCGTTTACACCAAGTGGTATGGATAGTCTTGTCGTTGCTGCCGGAACCGGCGCCAGCCATCGGCTTCATTGTGCCTGGTATATTCTTTGAGCACACTGATGAGGTTGCTGGGTGTTATTGAGGGTTTCGTATAAAAATCCAACCATTGCTTTACAATTTCGTAATTTTCTTCCGTCAATATTGCCGATTGTATTGCATCATACAGAATTTCATCGTTCTCGGCGTTAATAGTTACTCCTGCTTTTATCAGTGCTTTCATCCTGAAAAAATTGCTCGCTTTTATTGCGTCTGCAAAGCATGAGTTCATGATCCTCTGAGTATCTTCATCCCACCAAACTTGTTCTGTAAGTTTTTCCAGATACATATAATTGTCATTTCTAAGGGCTTCTCTTATTTGTTGGTTGCTGAATAGTCTATGACTCTCAATTTCTTGTTTACGTTGTGGGCTGATATTTACACCGTGACTTTCCAGGTTGCCTATTGTCTCACGTTCATTCATCATATATGCCTTCTCTAATCTTATAGATGCTTCTCTCCAACAGTCAGTAGTGATAACTAGACCTAAATTTCTTAAAGCGCCCAGTTTGTACGCAGTATCTTGAGAAGTTAACGCATCCATCCAACAGTCTTTCATTAATTTCTGAATCTCTACATCTTCTGAAATTTCACGATCGAAAGGTACTAGGCCAAGGTGAAAATAATTCCGATCTTCAAGGGCTTCTTTCACTCGGTTGGAGATGTATTCTCTAGCTTGTTCATCTGGCTTGAACTTCGTTTGGGTTAATAGATCTATCTCTAAACGATCGTTTTTTTTAATTGCTATTATTAATCTGAGGCTCAATACTTTTCGGCTCTCTTCGCTTATAGCAACTTCTTCCTTCATGACTTCAAAGAGTTTTTCCTTATCTTTATTGATGAGCGCATTTAACAATCTACGATTTAGATCTTTTTGTTTTGTATCCGGCGTTCCAGAGCTTTGAGAGAATAGAACATAAGGAGAAATACCCTTTATATCTCTATCACACAAGGGGGTTCTACATATTGGGCAGTTCGTCCCACCAGCAGCAAAACAACGCCTTAAACATTTTTCGTCAAATTTATGGCCGCAGAATGTTAATGCAACTTCAACATCTCTACCAAAAACTGTCGTGCAGATAGGGCAGCTTTCTTCCATATCATGTTCAATATCTTGCATTATTGCAGGTGGTGGTGACACGGGCTCTGCAGCAGATAGTTTTGAAGGTTGTCTTGCTTCCATGTAAAAGATTCCATTTTATTTAAATTCTTGACGTCTTTGATCGCAATACGCGGATTTAGTTCCCTTCCATTGCTTAATTTGTCATGGCTCTGCCGTAGACAGAGTGATACTGTAATATGACACATGATCATTTGTGTCTCGATGGAAGTAATGAATAATAAAATAGCCATGGATGTATTCGGGATGTTTGACGGCTTACTCTCAATCTTTGGCTCGCCAATACGCAAACTGACGGCCTGCCTCCTCAGTACATGTCTCCTGTTGGCAGGATGCGGCGGTGGAGGAGGGGGAGGCAGTGAAGCTCTACCATCCGATTCCGACACTGCCGGGGAAGGAAATGCGGGCTCAGGCGGGAGTAATGAAGGCAATAACCTTCTTCCTGAACGTCGCAAAGCCGATCCGAACAGGACCCTGAGTTTTGAGTCAGCTTCGATTCGCCCGCTGGTCAGGTCACAGGACAATAAAAAGCTTTATGCGGTTAATACGCCTGATAACGCCCTGCTGGTTTTTGATATAGCTGCAGACGGGCAACTGACGCAGGCAGGAAGTGTCAATGTTGGTATGGAGCCTGTAGCTGTGGCAGTCCGGCCAGAACTGACAGATGGTTCTGATCCGCAGGAAGTCTGGGTAGTGAACCATCTGTCAGATTCAATCAGTGTTGTTGATACTTCTTCGCCGGTGCTCTACATAAAGAAGACTCTGCTGGTAGGCGATGAGCCCAGGGATATTGTTTTTGCCAGGGACAAAGCCTTCATCACCACGGCACGGCGTGGCCAGCAGAGATTAAAGGTGCCTGAGAGTCTGGGCGGAGGTGATCCGAAGCTGCATGAGCCCAGTCTCCCCCGGGCTGATGTCTGGGTTTTTGATGCTGCCGATACCGGGACTGAAACCGGAGGCATGCCGGTAAGAATCATTAACCTGTTTGGTGATACACCGCGGGCTCTGGCGGTGAGCGGTAACGGGGATACGGTTTATGCCGCTATCTTCAATTCCGGTAATCGCACCAGCATTGTTCATGAAACCGTTCTGTGCCGGACTTTCCAGGACTTTTCCCAGGGTGTATATCGGGACAGACCCTGCAATACTCTGGATGGTAAACAGCTTCCGGGGGGGCGTACCGCACCGAGTACTAACAAGGATGGTGTCGTGCAGCCACTGACATCCATGATCGTTAAATATGATGAAAAGGATGGTAAATGGAAAGACAGTGGTGGCTGGGACTTCAGTAACGGTGTCAGGCTGAATCTTCCGGACAGGGACGTGTTTGCTATCAATGCAGAGACATTGCAGGAAACCGAGTCCTATCCCGGCGTGGGAACCACCCTGTACAATATGGTTGTCCATCCGGTCAATGGCAATATCTACGTCAGCAACACTGAAGCGAACAATTCAACCCGTTTTGAAGGGCCAGGGGACTGGCTGCGCAGGGAGATCGAACGATACCGGGGCTTCTTTCCGCCTTATGACAGGATTAAAGACACATCGACAACCGTACAGGGTAACATCGCCCAGGCGCGCATTACTGTAATAAAGCCAGACGGATCAGTTACTCCGGTCCACCTCAATCC
Organism: Endozoicomonas sp.; assembly: GCA_051008495.1. Taxonomy (GTDB): domain Bacteria; phylum Pseudomonadota; class Gammaproteobacteria; order Pseudomonadales; family Endozoicomonadaceae; genus Endozoicomonas_A. The sequence continues at coordinate 26,972 of JBPCXN010000117.1, forward strand.
CCATATTGACTACAGCAAACTCAAGCGGGGCAACGATAAAACAAGAACTCTCGCCACTCCGACCCAGATGGAAATTAACAGTGCAGGGGACCGGCTCTTTATAACGGCAATGGGGTCTGACAAGGTCGCTGTATACGACATCAGTCAGCTGGATTCTGGGGATGCTGATAATGCGCAGTCGGGAGCCAGACATATCAAAGTGCCGGGAGGGCCTGCCGGGCTGCTGCTTGCTGCTGACAGGGCTTATGCCGTGACACGTTTCGATAACAGTCTGGTGGTACTGGACACAGATTCCGGTAATGAAATTCAGCGTGTCGCCATGCATAATCCTGAACCAGCCAGTGTGCAGGCCGGTCGTTTTATGTTGTACGATGCCAACCGCTCTTCCTCCAATGGGGAAGCTTCCTGTGCCAGTTGCCATATTTTCGGTGACACAGATCACCTGAGCTGGAATCTGGGCAATCCGGATGCCTCCAATACCTGGAACCCTCTTGACCATGACACCCTGAACCTTGCCAGGTTGGACTGCAGTGTCGCCAATGGCGGCATTCTGCGACGTGATGGTGAAGTCTGTAATTTTTTGCCCGTTGTCAATGGCAGTGGCGACCCGAATGTCAGAGACTTTGATGGCAGAACTGTGGCAGACAATCTGCAGCAGTTCGCTGCTCTGAAGGGACCCATGGCAACACAGACTATGCGGGGCATGAGCACCCATGGAGCTTTGCACTGGCGTGGAGACCGCAGCAATGGCTTCTTTTCCGAAGCCGGCAACATCAACAATGAGAGAACGTCATTTCGGAACTTTATCGTTGCTTTCGAAGGCCTTCTGGGGCTCGATGTAGAGCTTGGAAGTCCTGACAACATGGCCGCCAGAGCCCGACAGTTGGCGGATGATATGGATAAGTTTGCCGACTTTATGCTCGCTGTACAGCTGCCGCCAAATCCGATCAGGCCGCTGGATAACTCCCTCAGCCCGGCTGCCCGGCAGGGTAAGGATTTCTTCCTGGGGCAAGCTCCTGGAAGAGCCCGTTCTGATGGCCTGGCAACAGATTCTACGGCCAATGATGCCCGCTTTGGTGACAAGCCCGATGGTGTCTCCTGTGAAGGCTGTCATACTTTTGAGCCCGAAAAAGGCTTCTTCGGTGCTGATGGCAAGGTGGCCCATGGCGGAGAAATCCTGATTCTGAAAGTGCCCCACTTCCGCAATCTCTATACCCGGGTGGGAATGTTCGGGTTGCCATCGCGGGAAGGATTCCTTCCGTCCACTACTAACGACCTTCAGAATCGTGATCAGATCCGCGGTTTCGGCTTTCTTCATGATGGAGCGACGGACACACTGTTTAACTTCCTGAAAGGCGGGGTGTTTGACGACGGTGCCAACGGCTGCAGCACAACCGATACAGGGTTGAATGAAAACCTGGATGCGAGAAAGCACGGCTGTGAGTTTAACTTTGGTAATGTTGGAATCCCTAACGACACTGTCCGACAGAACCTGGTGGAGTTCCTTATGGAATCGGACTCAGATCTGGCGCCAATTGTTGGTCAGCAGATCACCCTGAACAGCAATAGCTCCGGTGCGGATGTTGACAGGGTTAACCTGCTGATCGCCCGCTCAAAAGCTCCGTTCAAATCGAAACTCATGAATGATGTTTTGAACCGGGGCGGCGGTAACCTCAGCCTGACTGAATGTGAAATGATTGCTCATGGTCGGGTAGGTAATGACATGAAAAGCTATCTGTTTGCTGATGGTCACTTTACCCCGGACAGCAGTAGTGAGGAGGCCATTCCTGAAAGCAGTTTTCTGGACGTTGCCAGGGAGAGCGGCAATAGTCTGACATTTACCTGTGTTCCACCGGGTTCAGGTGAACAAATGGCTCTGGACAGGGATCTTGATGGCTATCTGAACCGGGACGAAGTCAGGTTTGGCAGTGATCCCGTGGATGCTGAAAGCCTGCCCCAGGCTGATGCTGCTTAGACAGGACTTTCCCGGTGCGCAGTGACAGGGGAACCTGTTTCTTAACGTTCCGTGAATGAGTTTGGGGAAACCTGTGAATGTTTGTTGATTGGCGTCAATGCGACGCCAGACTGACCGCTTTATAGTTATCCTTCCATGTTCCCAGCCAGTCGATCGATTCAGGTCTGAAAGAAAAATGCTTCAGGCCTGCTCACTTTGGTTTCTCCTGACATCAATCCGGTACCTGTATTTTTATGAGTAAACTCCTGGAAAGATTCCTGACTTATGTCCGCTTTGACACTCAATCCAATCCTGGCGTTGAGGACACTCCAAGCACAGGGAAGCAGTGGGCCCTGGCCAGATATTTGAAGGATGAACTGGAGTCAATGGGGCTGGAAAATGTCAGCCTGGACGACAAGTGTTATCTGATGGCCTGTCTTCCGGCAAATACTGATAAACCGACGCCAGCCATTGGCTTTATTGCCCATATGGATACTGCCTTTGACTATTCCGGTGAGAGCGTTAATCCGCAGATCATAAAAAATTACGATGGCAGTGATATCGCACTGAAAAATGATGTGACACTGTCCGCCAGTGAATTCCCGGAGCTGGACTGCTGCCTGGGTAAAACACTGATTACTGCTGACGGGACAACTCTCCTGGGGGCAGATGATAAGGCTGGGATAGCGGAAATTCTGACTGCCATGGAATACCTGATTGAACACCCGGAAATCGAGCATGGTGAGATTAAAATTGCCTTCACACCGGATGAGGAGATAGGTCGTGGAGCAAACCACTTTGACGTGAAGGCGTTCGGGGCCGATTTTGCCTACACCATCGATGGCGGACAGCTGGGTGAACTGCAGTACGAGAATTTCAATGCTGCCCAGGCCTTAGTCACTGTGCATGGCAAGAGTGTTCACCCAGGATACTCCAAGGACAAAATGGTGAATGCAATGCTCATTGCCGCAGATTTCATCAGAAAAATGCCAGAGGGGGAGACGCCATCAAACACCGAGCGCACTGAGGGCTTTTATCATTTGAATGATATGGAGAGCTCGGTGAGCCGGGTAACCATGAACTGGCTGCTAAGAGACTTTGATGCGGCGCTGCAGGAATACCGCAAGGCGTTCATGGAGAGGCACGTCAAATGGTTCAATGAAAAATACGGTGAAGGCACTGTTGAGTTGGAGCTTAAGGACAGTTATCGCAACATGCGGGAAAAAGTCGAGCCCCGGAAAGAGATCATTAATCTGGCCATGCAGGCTATGGAACAGGCCAGTGTGAAGCCGCTGATCAAGCCGATTCGCGGTGGCACAGATGGTGCGAGACTGTCGTTTAAAGGCTTGCCCTGTCCAAATATCTTTACAGGCGGGCATAACTTCCACGGGCCTTACGAGTTCATTGCGCTAGAACATATGCAGAAAGCGGTGGATGTGATTGTCAATATCGCCAGGCTGGCTGTTAAGTAGTGCCTGTCCGAAAACCCTAACCCCTTGAAAATAATAGCCTGCAACCCAATATCTACATCGAAGTTTTCCAGCAAGAGTCGTTATTTACCAAAATCATGCGCAAACCTATCAATCCTCAGATGCA
>JBPCXN010000118.1:0-3092 GCA_051008495.1 Endozoicomonas sp.
ATGCCACTACCCTAAATGAACCATTTGCGATTGTATGTATGAGGCTGAAACTTCTATATCTCTTGCTACAGGTGGTTTCTCGTCTCTCAGATTATATGCACCAAACAGGTCGCCGCAGTACACTAGGAGCCGAATCGAAGTCAATCGGGCTGTTAGAGATGAGTATGACAACCAACCACCCTGTATGGTTTGTGCCAGTCACTGGCACTGAAGCAAAGATTGGCCTGACACCCTGCCCGGGCACACAGGAGGCACCCCTGCATGAATCGTTATCGACACTGAAAGACTGGGGCGCCAGAGCCATACTAACTTTGATGCCCGAACAGGAGATGGCAGATAACCAGGTCTCGAACCTTGGCAAGGAAACTGAACAACTGGGCATGCACTGGTTCCACCTGCCTATTGCCGATGACGAAGGTCCGGCAGCAGCTTTTCAGGCTGCATGGGCATCTGCAGGACCCGTCGTTCACCAGCTGCTGAATGAAGGTAATTCCATCGCCATTCACTGCAAAGGAGGCTCTGGCCGTACTGGCCTGGTGGCAGCGCAGATCATGCTGGAGCAGGGCATGGGGCTGCAAGAGAGCATTCGTCTGATCAAGGCACAGCGCCCTGGTGCCTTTAGTGCACCTGCCCAGCAGGAATATATTCAGCAGGTTTCTGAACGCTAAGGACTGGTTCATATCCCCCTGTGCCACTCCCGGGCAGTTCCCTGGCCTGGGAAACTTTCCTGCCTGACAGCCTGGTCTATTCTGTAACTCTTGAAGAATCTGAACTTTATTATCAGGCTGTCCAGTATGTTAAGAAAAACAGTAAGGCTGCTCATCTGGCTCTTCGTTTTCGCCTGCTCATGGAACAGCTATGCCAGCAGTCCGGTGCTGGATTACCAGGTTGACCTGGAACAGCATGATATCGATATCCGGGATGACCTGACCTATTCCAGGGAAGTCACGCTCAAGTACACCATTCTCACACCATCCGGCGCTGAGTCCCTGCAGAAGTTCCGGCACAGCTATTACTCCGAGAATGAAACCCTGATCGTGCTGGAGGCCAGCATTACCAGCCCCGAGGGCAAGGCCTTCCCGGTGGAAAAGGACAATATCTATGAGCAGGACCTGGGAGGCCGGGACGAGGAACGTCGGGCCCGGGAAAAGATGGTGATCTTTTCCCAGCTGAACCCGGGCAGCACACTGGTTCTGAGATACCGGCACGAAGTTAACAAGACCGGCCCCATGGGGCTGAACCTGTTTCTTGCTCCCGAACTGGGAGTGAAGCAGGGCATCATGACCGCCAATATCCTCCTGCCAGAAAAGACCCCCCTGAACTGGGGCGAAAGAGGCGGGTTCACCATCGTTCAGGAACAACAGAATAACCGGCAGTTACTGCATGTCAGCATGAACGACTTTCCCTATATGGAGCCCGAGATGAACATGGTCAGCGCCAACGATGTGCTGCCCATCTTCGCCATTACCTCGATCCCGAGCTGGGAAGAGATTGGCCGCATCTACCATGACAGCAGCCTCGACCGGCAGGCGGATACCAAAGCCATCCGGGAGCTGGCGGACAACATTGCCGGCCAGGCAAAAACGCCCACGGAGATAGCAAATAAAATCTACACCTGGGTGGCGCAGAACATCAACTACCTGTCCGTCAGCTTTAACCTGGAAGACAACCTTGTGCCCCACAAGGTCGAAGAGATCATCAAGCATGGTTATGGTGACTGTAAAGACCAGACCCTGCTGATGCAGACCCTGCTGAGGGCCAAAGGCATTGATTCCGTGCCGGCCCTGACCAGCTGGAGCAGCAGCTTCCGGGACTGGCCTGTAGCCACGTCCATGCAGTTCAATCATGCCCTGCTCTATATCCCTGACCTGGATGTTTACCTGAACCCTGTCACGCCCCTTTCACCTTTTGGCCAGCTTGACGAGGAACTGGCCAACAAGCGGGTTGTGCTTGCTACTACTGAGGGAAAAAGCCAGATGCTGCCGGCCCGCCCCCCCGAAACCAACAGCTACAGGGTGGAGAATATCTCGGAGCTCTTTGAGGATGGCAGCCTGAAAGGAGAGACCACCGTCAGCGGCACTGGCACCATCGGCCTGCAGATTCGCGAGCTGCTGGCCAGTCGCGGCAGCGGCGAATGGAAAGCCAATAACATCCTGTCCGGCACCATCGCCGGGGGCTTTGGGGATTTTACCGAAACCAGCCAGCCTTACGACCTGGAAGCCACTGCCCGTTACTCCGGCAGCTGGCACAGCCCTAGAGCCTTTGATCTCGGACGCTACGGTTTTATCACCACCACCGCAGGGCTTGGCTACAAAGACGCCCTCGCCTTGAGAACCTACCTGGTCAGCAGGGAACGTCGCTTTCCCTTCATGGTCGGCCCCCGGGATTATCAATGGCAGCACACTGTGAAACTGCCAAGGAAGTACCGGGTAGCGTTCAAACCGGCAAACCAGTCAGTCTCCAACAAAACCGGCGACTACCGGAGCGAGTACACCCTGTCAGGCAACAGCCTGCATATTTTCAGGCACATCATCATCAGGAATTACGTCTATCAGGCCAGCGACAATCCGGACTTTGAACAGCTTGCCTACGCTGCAATCAACGACAGTCGGGCGGTTATAGGCCTGAAGAGGAAATGACATAGCCAGAACCGGATGATTATTCGTACTTCGCAGTATAAACAGCGGCACGGCATCCACCCGGCCAGATACGCAGCCGCACCTCGGCATTCACTGCATAAATACTGAACATCTTCAGACTTATCCCTACAGCATATACTCCGGATACTGTGTTTTCATACGTAAGAGCCTGCCGGACTTAAGGCAATTTCGGCCTGAAATCCAGAAAGAGCGGTTGCAGCCTTGAGCGCCCTGAACAGCTCCGTTGAATTTGCTTAAATAGGTTAACTATTCGCACAAATCCAACGAAAAAGCTGACTTGCTCTACTGACTCTTAAGTACCCAGACATATGAAACCGAATATTTCTGGCCAATGACTCAGGTTGCTCTACAAGGCACTGCGACGGGAGCATAGTCATTCTATGTGACCAGAGCTGTAACGCAGTAGAGCGGCCTGATCATTGAGTCAGAATA
>JBPCXN010000119.1:0-31679 GCA_051008495.1 Endozoicomonas sp.
CCAATCGCTTCGATAAAAGCATCCAGCTTCTCCTGGGTACCGGCCAGCTGAATGGTGTAAACAGAGCTGCTCACATCGACGATCTGGCCACGGAAGATATCGGCTGAGCGTTTCACTTCCGCCCGCAGAGGACCGCTGGCCCGGACCTTGATCAGCATCAGTTCCCGCTCTACGTGAGAGCCTTCCGTCAAGTCCACCAGCTTCACCACATCAATCAGCTTGTTCAGCTGCTTGGTGATCTGCTCGATCACCTGGGGGTTGCCGCTGGTTGTGACGGTCAGGCGCGACAGAGTATTGTCCTCGTTAGGCGCCACGGTCAGGGTTTCGATGTTGTAGTTTCGCTGGGAAAACAACCCGACTATGCGCGATAGTGCGCCTGGCTCATTTTCCACCAGTACAGAGATAATCCGCCTCATCAGGTTCTCTCCGTTTTGCTGAGCCAGAGATCGCACATGGAACCGTCCTTGATCTGCATGGGATACACGTGCTCATTCGGGTCCACCTGAATGTCCATAAAGACCAGACGGTCTTTGAGGGAGAAAGCCTCCTCCATGGCCGGGCGCAACTCCTCCGGACTGTTCACTTTCATACCCACATGACCGTATGATTCCGCCAGCTTGACAAAGTCGGGCAGGGACTCCATGTAAGAGTGGGAGTAGCGGCTGTCGTACTGCATATCCTGCCACTGTCGTACCATGCCCAGCGCCTGGTTGTTCACATTAATGATCTTGACGTTCAGGTCGTACTGCAGACAGGTGGACAATTCCTGGATATTCATCTGGATACTGCCTTCACCGGTGACACAGGCGACATCCTGGTCCGGGAAGTTCAGCTTGATCCCCATCGCTGCTGGTAGGCCGAAACCCATGGTGCCCAGGCCGCCGGAGTTGATCCAGCGATTAGGCTTGTTGAAGCGATAATACTGGGCAGCAAACATCTGGTGCTGGCCAACATCAGAAGTAACAAATGCATCACCACCGGTGACATCATAGAGGGTCTCTATTACCTGCTGGGGCCTGAGAACCACGCCATCGCCCTTGTCATAAGGGAACAGTCCACCCCGGCTGTCTCGCCACTCATCAAGCTGTTTCCACCAGTTTTCAAGAGCTTCCAGGTCCTGCTTCCCGGAGTGTTCAGACAGTTGCCTGATCATGCCATCCAGTACCACATCAACAGGACCAACTATGGGTACATCTGCAGTGATGGTTTTGGAGATACTGGCTGGGTCAATATCAATATGCACAACCTTGGCGTCCGGACAGAACTTGGCTGTGTTATTGGTCACCCGGTCATCAAACCGTGCCCCGACAGCAAGAATCAGGTCTGAATGATGCATAGCCTTGTTTGCGCAGTAACTGCCATGCATGCCCAGCATGCCGACAAACTGCCGGTCAGACCCAGGGAATCCACCCAGACCATTCAGGGTATTGGTCACTGGCAGGTTCAGCTCTTTGGCCAGACGGGTGAGCTGTTCAGAAGCTTTACCCAGGATGACACCGCCACCGGCATAGATAATGGGACGTTTAGCCTGCATCAGCAGTTCTACAGCTTTTCGGATCTGGCCATTGTGGCCTTTCGCCGGTGGGCTGTAGGAACGAATTTTGACCTTCTCCGGGTAGTTGTATTCGTACTTGTTGGAGAGATCGGTAATATCCTTGGGGATATCCACAACCACAGGCCCCGGGCGACCGGTCTGGGCAATATGGAAAGCCTTCCTGATCACCTCAGGAATGTCTTCCGCCTTTTTCACCAGGAAACTGTGTTTCACGATAGGACGGGAAATGCCTACCATGTCAACTTCCTGAAACATGTCGGAACCGATGAAGTCTGAAGGCACCTGCCCGGAAATGACCACCATTGGGATGGAATCCATAAAGGCAGTGGCAATCCCGGTAATGGTATTGGTGGCTCCCGGACCGGAAGTTACCAGCGCCACTCCCGGCTTTCCGGTAGCCCTGGCATAGCCGTCCGCCATGTGCGTTGCGGCCTGTTCGTGACGTACCAGGATGTGAGTGACTTCCTTCTGCCGGAATATGGCGTCATAGACATGCAGAAGGGCTCCCCCCGGATACCCGTATATGTGTTTGACCCCTTCATCAGCCAGTGAGCGGACCACCATGTCCGCGCCGGATAAAAGCTCCACGTGTGCTTACCCTCGGCTTTGCTTTTTATGAAATTGAATCGGCTGACGCCGCTGAAATTATGTTGAACTGGAACCTCTGACGGCAGTCATCTGCCGGTTCAGGGCCGTTCCGAGACTTCCGGCCTTTTCTTGCAAGGCCTTGACATTCCTGTGGTGCGGGTAGGGTCAGTACACCGACAGACTGAAACCTGGCAAGGCCGGTGTGTCAGCGTACTAAGGAATGCTCTCATCAGAAGCCACGGATAGGTGCCCCTGAATGTCGCATAAACCCCGAAGTCACCTGTTGGGCAGCCCCGAGTGGAGACATTCTTTACTTTCGTCAGGCCTTAGTCAATAGGCTTGCGAAGCAGAATTACGGAAATTGCATACATTTATAAGGACAAGCCAACAAAAAAGCATAAACGGGCAACTCCAGGCCCCACCAGGGAGGTTACTCCATGATCAGAACCCTATGTATGGCCTTTTTACTGCTAGCAGTTCTCTCTGAAAAGAGCTCAGCTGCGGAAAAAGTTTACAAATGGGTCGATGAGAATAATGTCACCCATTTCTCTTCCAGACCGCCCATGAGCCAGAAAAATCTGGAAGTCATCCCGGTATCTGAGGATCTCGACGAAGCTGACCCGCAGGAAGAGGCTGAGGTAGCACCACCACAGATTGAGTTGCCACCTGTAAGCAATGAGCCTCAACTCACCCCGGAAGCAGGCGCTGTCCCAGCCATGGAGAATAAGAAGTCAAAATAGCAACCTGACAACAAGTTGCAGGGTGCAGATGAAACAAAGGCTATTCCGGAGAACAATGCCAGTATGGACGCGGCACCTTTTCCGTCAGTACCGACAGATGAGCAGCTGGACAATTAAAATCAGCTCATAAGCTCATCAAACTGCTTGATGTATTCCAGCAACGGCGTGGCATTAATGCTTTCGACAGACAATGCCTCTTCAGCGTAAGGTGTCATATTGGCGCCCTTCGGCAAAGAGCCGCCTTGCTCCAGAATGGCCCTGACACGCGGAATAAACAGCCATTGCAGCCACTGAGTGAATCCCATGGTATCCATACAGAACGGTACGGTGCTGGACAGGGCTTCAATCGATGGCGGCATGGTTTCCCAGCACTCCTGTCGACGAAGCTCTCTCTCCAGGGATTCCAGTAAAACTATTACTTCAGTACTCATTGATAATCATTAACTCTTGAGAGAATGAATCAGGATCTCGATTGCCACCTTTAGCGCCGGGTCAGGTTCCAGGCTGAGCGCCCGGCCAGCCAGCTGCAGGGCCTGATCGTGATCACCCAGACGTTTACGAAGCTCAGCCATATAAAAGTAGATGGAAGGCTCCGTCGGGTTAATCCGTAGTGCCCTGGATAAAGAGTGACCGGCTTCTTCCAGCCTGCCACTTTCCATAGCCTGAATGGCGTCAACCAGTAAAGAACCCATAGCTCCCTGACGATCTTTAGTCGGCAACACATATTCACCGCTCTCTGCCTCAGGGGTAACCGGTTGACCCGCGCACCCAGTCAGGGCCATCACCAAAAGCAGCAGTGTCGTTTGTCGAAGAACAGGCAAAAAATCAGGCATAAGTTGTCTATAGCGGTTCTTTGATTCTACAAGGATGCATTCAATTTCACAGTCCGAGGCAGGCGTCGAGATCTTCACTTAATTAAACCAGGATTTGATCTGGTCAAAGAAAGATCCATCAGACTCAGAGCCGCAGCCGTCTGTTTCCAGCGGAGCAGAGCTCTTGATAAAAGGCAGCTGCCTTGCACCTTCACAGCCTTCACCGCTTCGTTTGTTTGTTTTGGGCTGAACCCAGACATATTCAAGCTTTTCACTGGATAGTGGCGCCACGGAACTGATCGGCACTTGCTGCATGAATCGGCTCCACACACGCAGAGCGCCACTGCTGCCAGTCAGTTTTGTAGGGCTATTGTCATCATTTCCCAGCCAGGTTACGGCCATCAGGTTACCGGAAAATCCGGCAAACCAGCTGTCCCGCAAGTCATTGGTTGTCCCGCTTTTTCCAGCCAGCTGGATAGACTGATCGATACTCCAATACGCTCTCCTGCCAGTGCCTTCCCGCATGGCAATCCCCATTCCGGTTCGAAGAAGTTCCATGGATGCAGCATCTACAGCTCGCTCGACAGAAAGGCTGTAACGTCGCAAGGGTTGTCCATTGGCATCCACAACGGCATCAATGGCCCGCAGTGGCATACGGAAGCCGCCACTGGCTATAGTCTGGTACATACTGGCCAGTTCCATGGGCGTCAGAGAAGCAGAGCCCAGCAGGACAGAAGGGTAAGACGGCAGTTTACGTTCAATCCCCAGACGGCGGACTGTCTGCAGCACAGTACTCAGTCCAACATCCATACCAACGCGGGTGGCTGCCTGGTTATAGGAATTAGCGAGGGCTTCATAGAGAGGAACGCTTCCCCTGGACTTGCCCGTATAGTTTCGGGGTTCCCAGTAACCGCCCTGGCCATCCTTCACCTTGATCGGCGAGTCTTCGACCAGTGTCGTCAGGGTATAACGGGAAGGCTGTTGCAGTGCCGCGAGATAGATCGCCGGTTTCAGCAGCGACCCCACAGACCGGCGGGCATCAAGGGCCCGGTTGAACCCGGCATAGCCGGGATTCTTGTCCCCCACCACGGCCAGCAGATCACCGGTCTGAGCCGATGTCACCACCATGGCGCCCTGGAGTCTGTCGCTGCCAATACTGTTGATGGTTCCAGTCAGACTGCTCTGGGCATGACGCTGAATGATCGGATCCATGTTGGTAAAGATACGCAGCCCTTCAGACGTCAGATCACGTTCATTGTAATCTCTGCGAAGCTGGGTCTTGACCATATCCAGATAAGCCGGAAAGGCATTGGTTCTCATCTGTTCACGACTGACCACTCCGAGAGGCAGTTTTTTAGAGCGGTCAACCTCAGCCTGCGGCACTACGCCTTCGCGAGCCAGGACATCCAGTACCAGGTTGCGCCGTGCAAGTGCCCGCTCGGGAAAACGCCTCGGGTCGTAATAAGACGGCCCTTTGATAATGGCCACCAGCAATGCTGTTCTGGCCAGGCTCAATTCCTGGATCGGCTGGGCAAAATAGAACTGACTGGCCAGTCCAAAACCATGGATTGCCCTTCTACCCTGTTGTCCCTGGTAGACTTCATTCAGGTAGGTTTCGAGGATCTCGTTCTTGGAATAATGCAGCTCCAGCAGCACCGACATAACGGCTTCTCGTGCCTTTCGGTCAAAGGTGCGCTCATTACTCAGGAAGAAATTCTTGACCAGCTGCTGGGTCAGTGTGCTGCCACCCTGAACAACGCCCCCAGCCTTGACATTGACAACAAATGCCCTGGCAATTGCGCTTAATGAAAGTCCCCAGTGGTTGTAGAAGTTCCGGTCTTCAATAGCCAGCAGGGCCGGCACCAGATACTTGGGAGCCTGTTTTTCCCGAATCAGAAGCCTGTCCTCATAGCTGGCTGGATAGATTCCTCCAACAGGCTGTGGGTCAAGGCGCAGGAGTGGCAGTGGCTGGTTTTGTTGACTGGTCAGACGGCTGACTTCATTGCCGGAAAATACCACCCTGGCATAGCGCGAAGGTTCAGTGCCATCTGGAAAATGGAAGCCCCGGCTGTAGATTGTAAACTGGCTGGCATTCCGAGAAAACGTCCCCGGTCGTCTGACCTCCTGAACGGCCTGATAACCCTGGCGCTGCAACTGTGCCTGCAACTCGTCGGGCTTCAGCAGCCGACCCTCGTACAATTCCATAGGCCGGGCGTAAACCTTTGCAGGTATAGCCCACTTTTTGCCTTCAAACTGGCGGGTGATCACTGCGTCCATGTAGACAGTGAAAGCGGCCAGCAGGGCCACTCCGCAAATGCCCAGCTTGACTAGCAAGGATAGCCAGCGACCACTCCAACGAGGTTTACTCGCGGAAATCTTCCTGCGAGAGCCGTCGCCACCGGAGCCTGATTTTCTCTTTGTTACCATGGTGCCGATTATACTGGAAGTACCTGAATGGCAAAGACGGTAATACCGAAGATTCACAGTTTTGCTCCAGACTTTCCCTGCAAATATGACCTTGAGGAAACTGAAAATGCCTGAGATATCAAACAAATCACTTCTGATCATCATGCAGGGGTTATCAGGCTCCGGGAAAACAACGGCAGGAAAGAAGCTGGCACAGCAGCTGGATGGCGTAATGCTCAGAGCAGATGTTGAGAGGAAGCGCCTGTTTGGCCTCGCCCCTCTTGCCCAAAGCCATCAGCAAGACTGTTCCATCTACACCAGGGAAGTAACAGCCAAAACCTTCCAGAATCTGTTAAGGAAAACTGAGACATTGCTCTCGCAGGATCATGCAGTGATCGTTGATAGCGCCTTTCTCAGAAAGAGTGAGCGGGACATGTTCCGCAAGCTTGCTGACATCACCAATATCCCCTTTGTCATTGTCAAATGTCTGGCACCAGAAGAAATAATGGAGCAGCGCATTATCCAGCGACTGGATTCTGGCGCAGACGCTTCTGAAGCCACGGTCGAAGTACTCGAACAGCAGAAAGGTTGGGAAGAGTCGCTGACTGCAGCAGAACTTGAAAGAGCTATCCTGCTTGAAACAGATCAAGAAGACTGGGAATCTCGGCTGTTTTTTGCACTACCTTCAATAGTATGAAGACGGTTTTCCCGGCATTCAGCTCAGCGAGAGAGATGCACTGGACCTGTGACGGACAGAAACAACCCTTGAGCATTTAATCACGGCCTTATTCTGGGCAGTTGTAAAGTCTGGTCTACTCTTAAAGGAAAATTGCTTCTGTCATTCAGGAATATCAAGAAGTCCCGGACAGGAATGTCGGGTAAGGTTTAGGGAACCGGTATGGCAACAGACCTAATCGAATTAAAAAACCTTGGCAAAACGTCTGTACAGTGGCTCAATGCTGTGGGTATCCGTACGCTGGAGCAGCTCCGGGAAGTCGGATCTGTGAATGCCTATTGCAAGGTCAGAGAACGGGGGTTCAAAGTCTCCAAGGTTCTTCTGTACGCACTTGAAGGCGCATTGATAGGCGCTCACTGGAACGAGCTGGATAAAGATTACAAAAAACGATTGCTAAGAGAAGTTGATAGCCACCCGGAGCTGTAGTCTTTTACAGCCCCACAGCTTTCCGGGAAAACAAGTCTTCAATCTTGATTCGCACCGCACACAGGACATTCCGGGTCGGCCGCCAGGTTCATGCTCTGCCACTCCATCATCTCTGCATCAAAAATCAATAGCCGTCCATTCAGGTTCCTGCCAAAGCCGGTCACCAGTTTAATTGCCTCCAGGGCCTGCATGGTGCCTATGGTACCGACCACGGGCCCAAGAATGCCGGATTCAGAGCAACTCAGCTCCTCGGCAGCCTGTTCTGAATAGAGGCAGCGATAGCAGGGGGCATTATCCTGCCAACGGTCAAACACTGTGAGCTGACCATTCAACCGGATAGCGGCTCCGCTGACCAATGGCACCCCGGCTCTCACGCTGCATCGATTGATTGCAAACCGGCTGTCGAAGTTGTCGGTGGCATCCAGCACCACGTCACACTGGTTGATGATGGCCTGCAGTTCCTCCTCACCCAGTTTCCTGGCATGGGTATCCACCTGAATTCCCGGGTTGATGGCACTGATCCTGGCGGCAGCGGCATCGACCTTGAACTGGCCGACATCATCGCTGGAAAATGCGATCTGCCTTTGCAGATTGGTCTGGTCCACCACATCCGGGTCAACGAGTGACAAATGCCCTACGCCCGCCGCAGCAAGATACATCGCAGCAGGGCAGCCCAACCCCCCCATGCCGACAATCAGCATATGGGAATCCAGTAATTTTTCCTGACCGTCTATGTCCACCTGCGGGAGCATTATCTGGCGGCTGTAACGCAACAGCTCAGCGTCATTCATCATGTTGACTGTATACCTATTCACGTTCCGCAGTCAGGCACAGGGTTCAGGGCGTGCTGTTTCCCGGAATCACAATGCTCAGATAAAGTGGAAGATAGAAACAACCAGGCCCTGACAGAAAATGGGGTTCTCTATGGAGCCTGGACAAGAATCGTTTTTCCTTCCTGAGACAGGAGGAAAGACAGAGATCAGGCTTCAGACTCTATAAACTCGGCATAACCTTCGGCGTCCATCAACTCGGACAGCTCACCTTCATCGGACAGTTTGATCTTAAAAAACCAGCCATCACTGTAGGGATCACTGTTGACGGTTTCCGGAGCTTCTTCAAGGGCCTCGTTAATTGCCACAACTTCACCGGATATCGGCGCATAGATGTCAGAAGCAGCTTTGACCGATTCCACCACACCGGCTTCATCTTCCGCCGCCAGAACAGTGCCCACCTCAGGCAGCTCAACAAAAACCACATCCCCCAGGGCTTCCTGGGCATGGTCGGTGACACCGATGGTCACAGTTCCACCTTCTTCAATCCGTACCCACTCATGGGAGCGAATGTAACGCAATTCTGTCGGAATGTTGCTCATCGACAATTCCTCTGGTCACTCTGTTGATGTTCTTCTTTAGGGCTGTACAAACAATTGCAAAGCACATTCTAGGCGAGAAGGCAGATATTGTAAGCCTGTTCTCAACGATCCAGCCGTGGCCGGATGACTACCATAAAAATTCTTCCCGGGAACCGCATTCTAACCAGATTGACAATACCAGCCAACCGTTCTGGCCAGGGCAGCAACCTTAAGCCCCCCAGATGCCGGAAGTCGTTTACCCAGAGACCCAGATCGACAACCGGCTATACAAAACTGTCATCACTGTGCCAGACTGAAAAAATCAAGGATGATGAATCTCAGGACTGGTACTCCGTCTGGTTCCATTTCATAGGTTCAGGTCAAGCCCTTCGGGTGGGCCGTAAAGCGGCCATCTGACAGCGTTAGGCTTGATTGACGTAGAAAAAAGTCTGCCTTGCATATGACCGCTTTACGATCCACTGAGCCTATTAAATGGAAGCAGACAGAGTACTCATGACATTTAGCCATGCCTGCCAGTTCAATGACGAAGCGCTTGCCGAACTGGAATACCTGGTCAGAACCATCAGTGAACCCCATTACCAAGCCAGCCTGTCTTCCCGGTCCAGTTCCATCGGCACACATGTAAGGCACATCATTGAGTTTTATCAGTGTCTGTTACAGGGGCTGTCGATTGGAATGGTTGATTATGACAAGCGGGACAGAGAACAAAATCTGGAGTCATCCCCCATTGAAGCTCTGAAACAGCTCGAAATCATAAGGGCGAAGCTCACTACAATTGAAAGGAACACAGACATAGTCCTTACAGTCTGTACCGGCACTGACGGAAAGGAGATCAGCACTTCAAGCAATGTTTTACGGGAGCTGCTGTTTCTGCAGAGCCATACAACCCACCACCTGGCCGTCATAGCTCTGCTATTGGAAAGAACCGGAGCAGATATTCCTGGAAACCTGGGGATTGCGACATCCACCAGGGTATACCGGCAGAATCTGGCAACAGCCTCTGAAACCGTCCAGAACTGAGGAGCACAGAGGCTGAATCCTTCCAGACGGGGACATCATGCCGCAGGGCGGTTGTAGTCCTGAAAAGCTTTGGCGCCAGCAGCTCCCATATATTTATTCAGGGCCCGCTCGTTTACCTTGGTAAGATCGACAATGATCAGGCCATCCAGGGCATTGTTGAAATCCGGATCGACATTAAAGGCTGCCAGTTCCCCACTCAGCTTCAGGTACTGCTTCAAAAGAACAGGTATGCCCTTGTTGTCCTTCTCTATCTGCTGAACCAGCAAGGAAAGCTTGTCCACATCCTTCAGCCCCTGGAGGTCCTGCTGGCTCCAGAAGCGTCTGCGGCCTTTCTTCAGGGGGGTTGTTGGGCGAACCAGCTCGGTAAGCACACTGTCAGAGTTGTTCATGGACAGACAACCGGCCATCAGCTGCCTGGAGACTTCACTGTAATCGCTGCTGATGCTGACCGGGCCAAACAGCACCCTGTACCAGGGGTTAGCGGCAACATAAGCGCCGATGCCTTTCCAGAGCATCATCAGGGCGCCGAGACTTTTCTGATACTCAGGCCTGACGAATGAACGCCCCATTTCCAATGAAGAGCCAAGTTTGTGCAGGAACTTGGCATGGTAGCGGAACAGGCTGCGGGAGTAGATGCTGTGAATGCCATTTTCCCTGAGAATCTTATCTATCTGGCCAATCCTGTAGGCGCCCACCACTTCACTCTTCTCACGGTTCCAAAGGAAAAGGTGCAGATAATGTTCATCATACTTGTCCAGGTCCAGCTCCAGGCCAGTACCTTCACCGACTCCGCGAAAAGTCAGTTCCCGCAAGCGGCCAATCTCTCTTAATACAGAGGGCAGCTGAGCGGCTGTCGCGCAATAGACAGCCATCTCATTCTTTTCCAGCAGCAGGCACTCTTCAGGAAGCTGCTGGACATTCTCAACCAGCTTTGCCATTTCTGTTGCAGCGGCTACGGGCTTTTCATTACGTATTTTTTTATTGCGGCCAAGTGACGGCCTGACCTTTTCAGGTTTCTGGGTTGAGAGCAGGTAGGTATTCAGGCGCATGTAGTTGGTCAGTGCAGAGTCGGAGTCCATGTTTTTTAACGCTGAGCGATCAAGCGTCTGCCCCACCCTGAAGCCCAGTGTCTCCCCTTTTTTATTCAACAGCTCACGGATCAGCCGGATGGTTCTCAGTCGCTGGTTAATAACTCCCATGGTCTGAAACAGAAGGCCGTTGCGACCTTCAATATAAATGGGGGTAACGCTGGCCTCAGTCTTTCGAACAATCCTGGCTGCCGTATTGCGCCAGCGAGGGTCAGTGACCTGAAGAAGGGAGAAATCAAAGCTGGATACTTCACCCGCCGGGAAGATCAATAACAGGTGGCCGTCTTCAACCCACTTTCTGGCTTCTTCGATCGCACTCATATTGTGTTTGCGGGAATTATTGCCAAGAACATCGACCCCTATGAAAATCTCCTGGAGGTCCGGGATGCGACACAGCAGCTCATTGGTCAGGACCTTAACGTCCGGCCGAACCTTTAACAGCAGATCAGCCAGCGCCACGCCTTCTATACCGCCAAAAGGGTGGTTGGCCACCACCACGGACGGCCCGGTGGCTGGAATCGAATCCAGCGCCCCTGACAGGACTTTGTAATCAACCTGGAAAATCTGCAGAACCAGTTTCAGGAACTCATCATAGCGGTGATTGCCACAGCCTTCTCTCTCATAGAGCCTCTCAATGGTTTTCAACCCCAGCAACCATTCTGCGGCTGCTTCCGGTATTCCGGTCCGGGTGATCCTCGGAAGACGAAATGGAGAGCTTTGCACGGTCATCCAGATTCCTTTTCGTTTTGGAAACAGCATTTCTTCCAGGGGTAGTGAAGTTGGTATTCCCTGATCTCAGCTGCTTATACTTTTACACCGGCAATTACATACAAATTAAAGAAGCTGTTGCTTTTATAATGACCAAGCCGGTCTCTAGCGACAAGAGTAGGAAGGGCAAGTGACAGAAAAGTTAACAAGCTGTGAATCTCTCATTAACTTTTCAGGAAGATAACAAAGGAAAGGCTGGCCATTAACGGAAAAGCATGCGTTTGATGAGATTATCGGTTCCCAGGAACTCCATGATGGTCACAACCACAGCAGCCACCAGAACACCACAGGCGTTATAGAACAGCAAACCACCGTCATCGCCGACGATATTCCCCATATCATCAAATTCCGGCATGTGGGTTCCCAATGGCGTGAATAAGTGAAAAAACACGGCTCCGACCATGACGCCGCTGGAAATAGCAGCCCCATACAACCGGACAGGGCTGATCAGCAGCAGGATGGCAGCAATCAATTCAACAGTACCAACACTATAGGCGCCATAAGCGGCGAACCAGTCAAAGCCGGACCAGGTACCCAGTACACTGAAGATATAAACCGTCTCGTAAGCATCTGTGAACTTGAAAAACAGAGACTGAATAAACACAAAGGCCACATAGAGACAAAGAATCCATTTAATGCCCTTCTTAGCCATCACACCCTCCTTTTTCCGTAATGTTTCGATTCAATCCGCTTTCTTTTATTTACTCAGCATCTCTGGCCAGCTTTCATCCCCTTTGCGGATAAATCCAGGAACATCCTTTAACCATGTTTGCTGAATATCGGCGTCATAATTGAGATACAGCTTTCCATCCACAATTTTCCAGTAATTAGGATCACCAGGCGCTCTCTGCTTCTTTTCCGACACAGCCCAGGCACAAAAGCCGCCGTATTGAGGTTGGTATTTTTCGGGGTTTTTCTTGAACAGTTCCAGGTGCTTTTCCGAAGAGAAATACCACTCAACGCCCTCAAGCTTTAATTTATGCTTACTGCTGCCTTTAACAGCTTTGCCCTGAGTGAAGAAAGCCACTGTATCGTAACCGCTTACCGCTTTGTTACTGAACCAGCCGGTATAGATATTTTTAGCGGCAAAACCGGTAGAACTGAATACCAGCAGTGCCAGAGTCATGATTAAGCGAGTCATCCATTCCCCCTGAGAACCCTTATTCCGTGTCCGGATAATCACGAACAAGCTTCCGCTCCCGGCTCCAGGATCTGAATAATTCCAGAATGGAAACGGGACGGACCCCACGACGCCGGTTAATCCAGCCCAGCCGGAACAAAGTGCGATACTGGAAAAATAACACCCGATAGACTTCAATCAGAGAACTGCGACAATCCCAGATATGGGCGGCTTCGCTGCTGGCACCGTTAATTTCCAGTATATAGTAATTTTCTCCATTCATTAGGGATTCAATATCTCTAAAACGAATATCAATCCGTCCATAGTGGTATCCGGCCAGCCCGTCAGCCACCTTGTCGAAGGATGCCTCAAGGGCAGAAGTAATGTATTTTCGACCATCCCGAAAGATACACCCCCGCGAATGACTGCCGGCAAATGCCAGTCGGAATGGCTGCCCCTCGGGTAATACCTGCTCCAGCCTTTGATAGTGCCTCTTGAAATAGAGTTTTGTCAGACGGCCGGCCCTGGGGTCTTTTTCAATCAGCTGCCGGAGGGTATCAACACCATTACCAATCACATAAGGCGGGTATTTGAGTGTAATGGAGAAGATTTTCCCTTTTTTCTCTCCTGGATAGCGTATGTAGAAAATTCCAGCTTCCGCTTCATAGGGAATCAACTCCTGCAGGATAACCTTGCCATCCCGGGGATAGCTCTTCATGTAGTCTTTCAGTTCAGGAAAGTCCCTGATGATTCTGACCCCTGCCCCTCGACAGCCCTGATCAGGTTTGGCGACCAGAGGAAAGCCAAGACCCACGGCGCCCATTTTTCGCCTGGCTTTCCATGCCGCATCTTCCGGTGAATGCCACTGCCTGATGGCACACCAGGGGGCAATTCTTTCTCTCGCTTCGCCCTCAGCATGAGTAAAAATCTCTTCCTTGGACTCCCCTACCATACCGCTGAGATGAATCCCCGGATTACTGATCAGTGGCAGACTGATTCCCCGATAACGAATAGCCAGCCATATCCATTGAAAGATTACAGGCCAGTAAACCAGCATGCTGGGCCAGAACTCAAAAAACGACAGTGGCCGGGATACCTGTTCCAGGTCGGGCATGCCCGGATGGATTTTTTTGTTTTTACAGGTCGGCTGGATAAACCCCTCAACCAGACGTTCCTCGTCAATAATATCCATATTATTTCATCAGCTTATCTGACAGCCGAATATTCCTGTGTCCATACATGATTAATAAGAAGATTGCCGGAAGAATTAGCCATTTCCAGCTCGACAGTTCAGACCAAAATAATGCTCCCACCAGGTAAAAACCGGAAAAAACAACACCTGTCCAAATCAGCGAGGCGAGTAAAACCAGACAGAAAAAGCGACTGAACGACAATTGAAAATAACCACAGGCAACATAAGCGGGCAGTCGTAAACCCGGGATGACCCTGACAAGTAGAACCGTTGTCGTCATATTTCTTTGAAGCCAGCCCCTTGCCCTGTCAATAGCCCCCAGATCCAGTTTTCTTGCCAGCCAGGGCACACGTTTCAACTGAGTTCCGATGAAATAGAGGCCCAGATCACCAGTAAAAATCCCCAGAAACAATGCCAAAAAAGCCAGTTTTGTACTAATCAGGCCATCAGCGCTTAAAAGGGCAGCAGAAACGATTGCGGCATCTTCCAGCACATAACTGCCCAAAAGAATGATCAGGGCCAGAAAAGCTGGGTGCTGAACGGCTCCCACGAAGCCTTCCGGTGAAATAAGCGGCATGACATTCCCTGTCAGAATATTGTCACAGGCTTTCAGGTTATACCCTGAAGCATGACTGGTTCAATCAGATTTGACATTTTGTCGGACGCCAAACCCTGACCCATACTTTTCAAAACCCTTTGTTTTTCCAGATAACATCTCTTCTGTTGCAGACGTCAAGGATGACCAGCATGAACAAAAGCAGACTCCCATTCCTGTGTTTTCTGACCAGCATCCTGACTTTACCCAGCCTGGCTCTGGAAAATCCAAATGAGATTCCGCCCCGCGAGGTGACTGACAGAATACTGGTCAGATATCTTCAGGAGCCTACCTACGCCAATGCCCTCGGCTTCATCAAACAGGGCGTGACCCATGGGGGGTTTGGTGTTGCAGCTGGCAAGAGAAAGGATGTTCTGGCTATTGGCTCCAGCGTCAATATCACGGACGCACAGACCCTGGCGGACGGGCTGGAGTCAGACCCCCAGGTGTTATTTGCAGAGCCGGATTTCATCATGCAAACCATGCAGGTGCCCAATGATTCGCGTTACAACGAGCAATGGCACTATTTTGAAACAACCGCAGGAATCAACCTGCCCTCTGCCTGGGATATCACCACGGGCAGCTCCAGTGTTATTGTCGGAGTCATAGATACCGGTGTAGTTGACCACCCGGATCTCCAGCCTAATGTTATCGACGGTTACGACTTCATCAGCCATTCCTGGATCGCCAACGACGGTTCTGGACGAGACGCCGACGCCACTGATCCCGGCGATGCAATCACAAGAACAGGCGCCTGTGGCACTGCCAATGGTCAACCGGTTCCGAGCCAGCCGACTTCCAGCAGCTGGCACGGCACCCATGTCAGCGGGACCATTGCCGCCGCATCAAATAATGGCAACGGTGTAGCGGGTGTGGCATGGAACGCTAAGGTTATGCCGCTCAGAGCCCTGGGACGCTGCGGCGGTTATTCGTCAGATATTGTTGATGCCATGCGCTGGGCTGCCGGACTTAATGTTTATGGTCTGACAACCAACCCTAATCCGGTCAAAGTCGTTAACATGAGTCTTGGCGGCACTGCCCTCGGCTGCCCAAGACACTACCAGGACGCCATCAATGAACTGGTTGCTGCAGAAGTGACTGTGGTCGTAGCGGCCGGCAATGAAAACCGCAACGCCTACCTTTCCACACCGGCCAATTGCAATAATGTCATCAGTGTCGGGGCCATCGACCGTGGCGGTGATCGCAGCTGGTACTCCAATTTTGGCAGTAACGTAGACATCGCAGCACCTGGCGGAGAAACACGTTATTACGGTAACGGTGTGCTCTCAACGGCAAACTCAGGCGTAACAACAGAGGTCCAGGATAATTATGAGTATTACCAGGGTACCAGCATGGCCACCCCCCATGTTGCAGGTGTCGCCGCCCTGATTTATTCCATTCGCCCGAATATATCTCCTGCCAGGGTAGAAGATATCATCAAGAGCTCTGCCCGGGGCTTTTCAAACAGTTCATGTACCGTTGCTCTCTGTGGGGCAGGGATTCTGGATGCCGGGGCTGCTTTACTGAGAACCCTGAGCGAACCCAATTGACCTGTAAGCCAGATCAGCTAGTTTTTTATTAAGAGCTTCACTAAAAACAACCAGACAGTTTCAGCAGTACTGCCTGGAATAAAAAAGCATTCCATGGAGCGGAATCTTGAACACCAAACGCCTTCCTATACTGCTGGCCACATGCTTTTTTCTGGCTGCTAACGCTTCAGCTGAAACGGCTGAAGATGAAGATTTTCTGGAATTAAGCCTGGAAGAGCTTATCTCTCTCGAGATTCCTGATGTCACTTCCGTTTCCCGAAAGAAGCAACGCCTCATGGACTCGGCGGCAGCCATTTATGTCATCAGCGATGAAGACATAAAGCGCACAGGTGTTACCTCTATCCCCGATGCCTTGAGAATGGTCCCGGGTATGCAGGTGGCCAAGCTGAATGCCAATACCTGGTCAATCAGCACCCGTGGATTCAACTACATCTTTGCCAATAAACTTCTGGTTCTGATAGACGGCCGGACTGTTTACTCTCCTCTCTTTTCCGGTGTGAACTGGGATGTCCAGGACACGCTGATGGAAGACATTGACCGGATCGAGGTGATCCGGGGTCCAGGAGCGGCTCTTTGGGGAGCAAACGCTGTTAACGGTGTCATCAATGTCATCACCAAAAAAACCGCTGATACCCAGGGAAGTTCACTGTCTATCGGTGGCGGCAATGAGGAAAAAGTTTTTGGCTCCTGGCGGCATGGTGGGGAGTTTGCAGAGGATGGCTTTTACAAAGTCTACGTGAAAGCGTTTGAACGGGATGGCATGGCCAATGCTGACGGTTCGGATGCTGCAGATGACTGGAAAATGCGCAGGGCAGGTTTTAAAACCGAATGGAAGCCCTCCTCAGACTCAGACCTGACTGTCCAGGGTGATATTTATGAAGGCACTACCCGCCCGGCCTTAATGGTTTTCAAGAACAATGAGCCTGCCAAGGGTATGCAGACGCTCACCAATATGCCTCGGGACCAGAGAGGCGGCAACCTGATTGCCTACTGGAAGAGAACCTTGAGCGATACCCATGATTACTCTTTCAGGGCGGTATACGACAACTACCAGAATTTTGATTACCGGGTCACAGAAAAGAGAAACTCTGTTGATTTTGAATTCCAGCACTACTCTCACCCTTTGGAAGGTCATGACTTAATCTGGGGGCTCGGTTACAGGGGAACCTGGTATGAACTTGGTGATATGCGTCATATAGTGCTTCTGGACAAGAACGGCAACCCAAAAGACAAACGCTTTGACGCCCTTTACAGCTTCTTCATTCAGGATGATATCACCTTAAATGACCAGTGGAACCTGGCCTTGAGCTCTCGCCTTGAGCACAACAGCTTTACTGGTCAAGAAGTACAGCCAAATGCCAGGTTAACCTGGAAAGCGGCTGAAAACAGAACATTCTGGGCTTCTGTTTCCAGTGCGGTAAAGACACCCTCGATCAGTGAAACAGCAGTCACCAGCAGAGGGATCACTTTTGTTGATGCATCCAGGCTTCCTTCGGGACTGTCGTATATCACGGCTCCTCCATATACACTGCCTATCTCTGGCAATACAGACTTAAAATCCGAGGAATTAACTGCCATTGAATTCGGTTATCGAGAGCAATTTAATGATCGATTCAGGCTTGATACCACATTATTTTTTAATAATTACAAGAATCTGGTTGCCTACGTTAACGGAAATGGTTGTCTGAGCGGTACTACGTTGACTACGATTCCCGGGGCTCCAGTCCCTCTCTGCGCTCTTGATGGAACCCGTTTTCCGAATTACATAGTCGAATTCCCTACTTCTCTTGGTAATGGCTTGAGCGCTAACACATACGGTTTCGAGCTCGTAGCTGACTGGCAGGCAAATGACTGGTGGAAACTCCAGTTCAACTACAGCTGGCTTCAGGTCGATGGACACAGGAATAAAACAGACCCTTCGGGGTATCTTGCTGAGAATGAAATCCTGATAGAAAGCTTGAGCGCTAACCACACGGCCAACGTTCGTTCAAGTATGAACCTTCCAGGTGAATGGGGTTTTGACTTATGGGTAAGGTATATCGACAACTTGAGGGATGCCGGGGTCGGAGCCCATACAGCCCTTGATTTGCGATTAAGTAAAAAGCTTGATGACAGACTTGAATTTTCCCTGGTTGGACAGAACCTGTTTAAAAAGCAGAGGCAGGAATTCTCGGAGATATTTAGCGGGCTCGGCTCTACTCAAATCCAGGAATCATGGTACGCCCAGATTCGCTGGCACTACTAAATCGGATGAAGGAGGGCTACTTCATGCCGATTCAAGTGAACATCCTGAAATCACTGGCCATAAGCCTTGTGATCGTTCTCTTTAGCGCTCATTGCTTCGAGTTGCAGGCTGCCGCCACAAAAGAAGATAAAGTTAAAACCGCGATCATTTACAAAATCACTAAATTTATTTCCTGGCCTAACCGAAAGCAGGTTTTGACACTCTGCATTCTTGGAGAAGGCCCGATTAACATCGAACTGAACCGGATCAATCGCAAAAACAGCATGGGAAGGCGCCTCTCCATAACTCACAAAGACCCTAACGCACCTTTTGAGAAGCTGTGTGACGCGCTTTACATTCACAGTACGGACAACCAGACCATTAACAAGGTGATTGACAGACTCAAGGGCAAGCCTGTGCTGACAATTAGTGACGCAAAAAACTTTGCGGAACAGGGCGGAGTGATCGGATTGACCAGAAAAGGCAGTCGCATCAACTTCTCAATCAACAAAAGTTCAGCCAACGCAGCCAACCTGACCATCAACTCACAACTGCTTGGGCTGGCGAAAATAGTTAAATAATGGTTACGTTCAGGAATCTGCCGATCAAGCGCAAGCTGCGCTATGCAATGCTGATTACGGCTTATGCTGTCCTGCTTGTCACTCTTTCCATTCAAACCATCAGTGACCTGTTAAAATCCCGCTCCGCTCTGGTCAGCAACCTTGAGACCCTGGCAGAAGTCATCGGCACCAATGCCCAGGCGGCATTAGTGTTTGAAGACCACGACTCAGCCCAGCGCTTGTTGAAAGGCTTCTCCACCGCTCCCCACATTCAGTCCGCCTATCTGATGAATCCGGAAGGTGATGAGGTAGCCTCCTACCATCGCAGCAGCAGCCAGCCATGGGCTTTTTCACTGGATGACCTTGAACGCCCGATCACAGTGTTCAGCAATACCAGGCTGCATCTGTACCGGC
The DNA here is from genome assembly GCA_051008495.1 of Endozoicomonas sp. Classification (GTDB taxonomy): domain Bacteria; phylum Pseudomonadota; class Gammaproteobacteria; order Pseudomonadales; family Endozoicomonadaceae; genus Endozoicomonas_A. The sequence continues at coordinate 19,167 of JBPCXN010000119.1, forward strand.
CAATCACGATGGACAACCAGCTGATCGGCGCAATCTACATTCAGTCGAACCTGTCGCAACTCTATCTGCAATTATCCCTGAATCTCATATTGGCACTGGTGGCCGCACTCATCTCGGTGGTTCTGGCTTCTGTACTGGCTTCCCGGCTGGAAAGCCTGTTAGGCAAACCTATCCGGAAGCTGGCCAACACCATCAGCCAGATGACCAGGGATGAACAGTATGATCAGCAGGTGCATAAGTTCGACGATGATGAAATCGGTGCTCTGTACGACTGTTTCAATGAAATGCTGATGCAGATAAAAGAGCGTGACCAGCGCCTGCAGCAGCACCGCGAGAACCTTGAAGCCTCAGTAGCGGAGCGGACAAGAGAGCTTCACAATATTAACAAAGAGCTGAAGGTCAGCATCAAGGAACTGAACGAAGCCAAGGAGGCCGCCCTTGATGCCGCCAAGGCCAAGAGTTCTTTCCTGGCCAATATGAGTCACGAAATCCGCACACCTATGAACGGCGTCCTGGGCATGCTTGAGCTGCTCAGTGACACTCGCATGGACAGGGTTCAGCAGGACTTCCTGGCCACAGCACACAGCTCTGCGGACTCACTACTGCATATCATCAATGACATCCTCGATTTCTCCAAAATTGAAGCTGGCAAAATGGAGATCGAGCAGGTGGATATGAATCCGGCGGAAATTGCCGAGGATATCTGTGCACTTCTCGCAGGCAAGGCGGTTGAGAAGGGGTTGGAATTAAGCTGCTACACCGACATAGACCTTCCTGCCGTAGTCAGGGGAGACCCGGTGAGGCTTCGCCAGGTTCTTACCAACCTGGTCGGCAATGCCATCAAGTTTACTGAACAGGGTGAAGTCGGTGTTCGGCTGATTCTGTTAAAGCGTTCTAACGACAGTGTACAGATTGAATTCCTGGTAGAAGACACAGGCATAGGAATCGCCAAAGATGTGTTATCCACACTTTTTTCTGCGTTCATTCAGGCGGATGGCAGTACGACCCGCAAATTTGGCGGCACCGGGCTGGGCCTGACCATCTCCAAACAATTGGTGGATTTGATGGGCGGTGAGGTCAAAGTCACCAGCGCAGAAGGTCTAGGTTCCACCTTCGCCTTCATTCTGAATCTGGATGTGTCCGAGAGCAAGCAACTGGAAAGCTCACGTAACGTCAGTCACGCACTTGACGGCATTCGAGCCCTGATTGTGGATGACAACGCCACTAACCGGGAAATTCTCCGTCACTATCTGACGGCCTGGGGCATAGTCTACTCAGAAGCCTCTGACGGTAAGGAGGCTCTCAACTTAATGCTGGAAGCGGCAAAGAGAAGCACCCCTTTCGAGCTGGTACTGCTGGATATGGACATGCCAGAGATGGATGGACTGACACTCTCAAAGGCCATCAGCGACAACCCAGACATAGCCAATGCCCGGAGAATCATGCTGACATCGGCCGGTTTTGTGACCAGGTCCCAGCAAAAAGAGGTTGGCATATCGGCCTGCCTCAGCAAGCCTTACCGACAGTCACGCCTTCTTGATACCACCATGCAGGTGATGTATGAGCACCACGTCAAGTCGGCTGAGCCAGCAGCTATTGAGAACAGCAGTACGTTCTCGGAAAAAATCCGCCTGCTTCTGGTGGAAGACAACATCGTCAACCAGAAAGTGGCTGTCAGTATGTTGAAAAAAGTAGGTCTCGGAGAACCCGACATTGCCAACGACGGCAGGGAAGCCGTCAGTATGAGTCAGAAAAACGACTACGATCTTATTCTCATGGACTGCATGATGCCTGAGATGTCCGGGTACGAAGCCACTACCCTGATTCGTAAACGCGAGAGCGCGCATAAGCTGACGCGCGTTCCTATTATTGCCATGACCGCAAACGCCATGCAGGGAGACAGGGAGAAGTGCCTGGCCGCTGGCATGGACGATTACATCAGCAAGCCCATCAAGGCAGACATTTTCAAGGACAAACTGGAACATTGGCTGATTTACGATCTGGTGGATGAAAATGAGTCCGATCCGCCTGAAAGTTCTGCGGAATCAAAATCTGTTGCGTTAAAGCAAGAAGGGAAAGAACTCATCAATAGCACTACCCTGAATACCCTTAAAGACATTATGGAAGATGAGTTCTCCGGGCTGCTGGAAAGCTACCTGGAAGATGCGCCGATGCTGATGCGAGATATTCAGCAGTCAGCCCGGGAAGCGGACCTTAAAGTGATGGTTCGAGCCGCCCACACACTGAAATCCAGCAGCAACAATCTCGGAGCCAGGTTACTGGCAGAAACAGCCCAGGAAATTGAAACCCTTGGCAAGGAAAACAAACTGGCTGAGGCCTCAGCCCTGATTCCGGATCTGGAACAGTTCCTGGAAAGAACGGTAGAGGCGATCAAAAAACTGTAAGTGCCTGCAGCCATCTGCAGGCAAGAAAAAACCCCGCAATGCGAGGTTAATGTTTCTGGACTGACTCCTTTCAGGCATCCTGCCTCTTGTTATCCATCCTTGAACTGCTTCCATGCAGATAATACTCGTCCAGTTCTTTAACTATAGACAACAAACTGTACGATCGGACAAGACAGTACCCCGTCTGGCTCCATTTGATAGGTTCAGAACTGCTCTTCTTCCATCCCGAACAGCTCATCGGTACCGGATACAGCCGCCTCGGCCAGTGAGTTCATCCTTGGCAGCAGACGCTTGTAAAAGTATCTTGCTGTAGTGATCTTGGCTTTATAAAAACTCTCTTCCGAAGCATCTTCGGCAAGCCTGCTGCCCGCAACTCTGGCCATCCTCGCCCACATCCAGGCATAAGCCGTATAGGCAAAAGCATGAAGATATTCAACACAGGAAGAATTAATGACATTGGCATCTTCTGCTGCCTGCTCGATCAGTGAATCGGTCATCGATTCGAGCTTTTCCAAGGCACTCTGCAGAGGGGCAGAAAACTCATCGCCTGGATCAGCTTCAATAAAGCTGCGGACATCTGCGGCAAACTGCTTTAAGAGAGCTCCGCCGTTCAGGGCCGTCTTGCGTCCCAGCAAATCAAGAGCCTGGATACCGTTAGTGCCTTCATAAATCTGCGTGATTCTGACGTCACGCACCAGCTGTTCCTGCCCCCACTCCCGAATGTAACCGTGGCCACCAAACACCTGCTGCCCGGTGATACAGCTCTCAAGACCAGCGTCTGTGAGGAAAGCTTTTGCCACAGGAGTCAGCAATGCGACCAGGTCTGCAGCCTTTTTCTGCTCTTCTTCGTTCTGGCTGTACTTGGCCGCATCCAGCTGCATGGCCACGTAGGTCGAAAAAGCCCGGCCAGCCTCATTCAGGGCTTTCATATTCATCAGCATCCGGCGGACGTCACCATGAACCAGAATGGGGTCAGCTGCTTTTTCAGGCTGAGCAGTACCAGTAGCGGCACGCCCCTGTGCCCGCTCCCGGGCATAGGCCACAGCACCCTGATAAGACATTTCACTGCCTCCGAGCCCCTGGATACCAACGAACAACCTCTCGTAGTTCATCATGGTGAACATGGCGTTCAGCCCTTTGTTGAGCTCTCCTACCAGATAGCCCCGGGCACCATCAAAATTCATGACACAGGTGGCTGATGCATTGATTCCCATCTTATGTTCGATGGAACCGCAGCTGACGCTGTTTCGCTCACCGAGAGAGCCATCATCACTAACATGCATTTTCGGCACCAGAAACATGGAGATGCCTTTCGGCCCTTTCGGTGCATCAGGCAGTTTCGCGAGCACAAGGTGAATGATGTTTTCAGAAAGGTCGTGCTCCCCCGCTGTGATGAAGATTTTGGTTCCTGTAACGCTGTAGGAACCATCCTCATTGGGTTCAGCTTTTGTGCGGATAATGCCGAGGTCTGTACCAGAATGCGGTTCAGTGAGGCACATTGAACCCGACCACTCACCAGAATACATTCTGGGCAGGAAAAGGTTCTTCAACTGATCTGATGCATGAGCATCCAGGGCAAGAGTAGCTCCTGCAGTCAGGCCGGGGTAAAGCGTGAAGGCCAATCCGGCGCTACTGAACATTTCATCAAACTGGGCACCCAGAGCTTTAGGCATCCCCATGCCACCAAAAGCAGGGTTCCCCCCTAAGCCTGTCCAGCCACCTTCACAAAAGAGCTGATAGGCTTCTTTGTAGCCTGCAGGCGTCGTGACATTTCCCTCATCCCACTGGCAGCCTTCCTCATCGCCAGAACGGCTCAGGGGAGCCAGGGTTCTGGAAGCCAGTTTCGCTCCCTCTTCCAGAAATGCATCAGCCGTTTCCCGGTCCACCAGCTCGCTTGTAGCAGGCCATTGCGCCCAGCTTTGTGCAGCTTCAAAAACCTCATATAAGACAAAGCGGATATCCCGTAACGGTGCCTGATAGTTTTTCATAGCCGCGACACTCCTGATCGTATTTTTAGTTATCTATAACTGAAATTTTACCGGAGCAAACCCAGTATTCAAAGGAACGTTTTAAACTATCGTTTGAATTATTAAGAGCTAAAGCTCCCAGGCAGGACTACACCAGTCGTATCTTGAAAATGATGGGTGGAAACGGGCAGTCAGAACCGGTAGTAGATTCCGGCGGTAAACACTACGCCTGCCCAGGAGAATTCAATCCCGAACTGCTTGTATTCGATATCCAGCAGCGTCTGGAATAAAGGAAAGAAGCGGGTTTCGAACAGCTGCAGGTACTTGGTGTAGCCATACATCATGCCTGCCCTGTATCCGGCTTCCACTTCGACTTCGCCATATCGTTGCTGAAACAGGGTTCTCTGCCAGCCGGCTGAAATCACACGATCGCTGTGTGTATTGATAAACGTGCCGCCGTAGTAACCATTCCAGCTGACACCGAGCAGCTGATTCTCATCTTCCTGGTCTTTGCCTGATGAAAAATGAAGTGTCCACATGCCCAGGTATAAGCGATCCCTGAACGGTCGCCCCCAGAGGCGATCAACCCAGTTATTTTCTTCTTCGAAGCTGTAATAAGGTCTGGACAAATCCAGAGAATCAGAGAGAGGGACGGATTCGTCTAGCCCTTCGCCAGCAAGAGAAGGCAATGAATCCTGACTTCCCCCCTTTGAGTCTGATTCATTATTGAAAGATTCTTCGAGAGGGCTTTGCTGAGCAGAGTTTATGGCATCAGGCTCACCAGCAAGAGAGCAGCCAATAGATAACATCAATAGAATACTTATGCTGTAAGACACGGAAAGTAAGAGCCGATCACTCAGCGGATACTTCAATAAAAAACTCATTGCCTCGCCTTGAATATTACTTCTTATTACAGCCATGGAAGCCGCTGATCTGTCTTACGGTTATGGATAAACCTCCGGAAACCATTGTGTATAGACCAGCGTTCGAGATTAGGCAAAGGGTCAATGTTGTGAAGATGTGCCCTGGAAGGTCGAATCTACATGAAATAAAGAGAACAAATGCGCTAGATTATTAGGGAGCGTTGACAATTAATTCATTCTGAGTTCCATGATTAATTGTCAACGCTCCCTACACACGCATACGACAAAGGAATGGCTGTGCGTCACTTCATATCATTGCTGGTCATCATACTGAAAATCCGCTTAATGCCTGACTGGATGCAGGATCAGACACCGGACAGCCAGCATTTTTATCGGCGGACTTTCACCCGAAGCTATAAAGCGAAAAAAGGCCTGGTCCGCAATCTATGGATAGGTGCAGGGTTACTGGTGCTGTTGAATCCGGTTCTGCCAGTGTTATTGCTTGTGGCACTGCCTACGACGTTCCTGAGTTTTTTAATTCTGGATGAAACATCCTAATGACAATGCTTCCCACTCACTTCTAAGTCAGAATTTTATTCCTAACATGCCTCAAAAAATTGCTCCTGCATTTTTGAGATACCGTCCATCCCTGGACATAAAAAAGGCTGCCATTTCAGGCAGCCTTGCTATCGGTGACACACGTCATTTCAGTCAGACATCGCCAAAATCGGCTTCATCCATAGCCAGAAGGTTTTCAGAACCAGAGCCCATAGCCGCTTTATGCGCCAGGGTTCTGGGCAGGATCCGCTGATAGTAGAAGCGTGCGGTTTGAATCTTGGCTTTGTAGAAGCCTTCTTCTGTGGTGCCAGCTTTGAGTGTTTCCTGTGCCTGACGAGCCATGTCAGCCCAGAAATAGGCCAGGCAGGCATAGCCGGAGTACATCAGGAAGTCCACTGAAGCGGCGCCGACTTCATCCGGGTTCTGCATGGCCTTCATGCCGATCTGCATGGTCAGCTCACCCCATTCCTTATTCAGGTTTGCCAGAGGCTTGGTGAATTCCTCAAGCTCGGAATTTTCTGCATGCTCCTTGCAGAACTTATGCACAACCTTGGTGAATGGCTTCATGGACTCACCCTGGGTCATCAGGATTTTCCGTCCCAGCAGGTCTAGCGCCTGGATGCCCGTGGTACCTTCATAAAGCATGGAGATACGACAATCCCTGACGTTCTGCTCCATTCCCCACTCACTGATATAGCCATGTCCACCAAAGCACTGAACACCGTGGTTTGCTGCTTCAAAGCCGGTTTCTGTCATGAACGCTTTGACGATGGGTGTAAGGAAGCCCATTTCCAGGTCAGCCTGCTTTCTCACCGCTTCATCAGGATGGTGCAGCAGGTCCGCTTTCTTGGCCGTATAGTATGCCAGTGCGCGATTACCTTCTGAGAACGACTTGATAGTCAACAGCATCCGGCGCACATCAGGATGCACAATGATAGGATCAGCAGGACCATCAGGATTCTTCGCACCACTCAGAGAACGCATCTGCAGCCTTTCTCTGGCATAACGCACCGCTCCCTGGTTAGCCACTTCTGCATGCGCCAAACCCTGCATTCCAGTACCAAGACGGGCAGAGTTCATAAACGTGAACATGCAGTTCAGGCCTTTGTTTTCAGGACCGATCAGGAAGCCGGTAGCACCATCAAAGTTCATGACACAGGTGGAATTGCCATGAATACCCATCTTGTGTTCCAGGGAGCCACAGCTGACACCATTGCTCTCACCGAGAGTTTCCGGCAGATACCTTGGGACAATAAACAGTGAAATCCCTTTAGTGCCTTCAGGCGCTTCAGGCAGACGGGCCAGAACAATGTGGACGATGTTTTCGGCCATGTCATGCTCACCGGCGGAGATAAAAATCTTGGTTCCGGTGATCTTGTAGGAACCATCGCCACTGGGCTCTGCTTTTGTGCGCAGCATGCCCAGATCAGTGCCGCAGTGAGGTTCTGTCAGGCACATGGTTCCCGTCCACTCGCCTGAGATCAGCTTGGTCAGGTAAGTCTGCTTCTGCTCTTCACTGCCATGGGCTTCAATAGTATTCATGGCGCCGTGGCTGAGACCGGGATACATTCCCCAGGACCAGTTTGCTTCACCAAGTAGCTCACTCAGCACCAGTCCCAGTGAATGAGGCAGCCCCTGTCCACCATACTCAGGACTGCTGGAAAGAGATGGCCAGCCACCTTCAACATATTGCTGATAAGCTTCCTTGAAGCCTTCCGGAGTGGTTACCCCGTTCTCAGTCAGATTGCAGCCCTGTTCGTCGCCCACACGGTTCAGGGGAGACAGGACCTGTTCACAAAACTTGGCGCCTTCCTCGATAATCGCATCGACCATATCTGGCGTGGCATCTTCAGCACCGGGGAGGCTGGCGTAGTGGTTGGCATACCCGAACAGTTCATCCCGAACAAAACGGATATCGCGAAGTGGAGCCTTGTACTCAGGCATTTCAGTCCCTCTTTATTTCTTATTACTGGTATGGGTTCAAGTATAGCACTGGAATTAAAACAGTTGTTTGAAACATACGTTTGCTTACAGATATTGTCAACAATCAACACGCAAGAGCTTTGGTGAGGAGACAGTGGTCCTGAACGGATTCTGTTCAAAAGACGAAGTGGTAAAAGACAGATGCGACAGCTTTGGAAAGACGAATCCTGCTGAGACAAGCCGGACTGATGGTTATCAGCCCGGCATACAGATTGGATCTAGATCAGAAGGGAAATATCAAGGGATGCAGCAACGGATTCTTTACCCGGCTGCGTAAGGAAGGGCACCACTCCCAGGCAGGGAGCGGGCATCATGGCCGTCAGGGTTTCAAGGTTCTCACCCAGCCGGTTCATGTCCGGATCCATAACGTTGGCCACCCAGCCCGCCAGCTTCAACCCATCAGCCATGACAGACTCTGCAGTCAAAAGGGAGTGACTGATACAGCCAAGTTTCACACAGACCACGAGGATGACAGATGCATTAAGTGAGCTGGCCAGCCCCGACAGCATTTCCCGGTCATTCAGTGGCACCCGCCAGCCACCAGCACCTTCTATAAATGCAATGTCGTGTTTAGTCATCAGTGCTCCGCGGCTGAAGCCTGTCAGACGATCAATAGTTATACGGCGACCGGCTTCTTTAGCGGCAATATGAGGTGCAATGGCGGGTTCCAGAGCCACAGGGTTAACCTGCTCGTAAGGCAACTGGCAGGTCATGGCGTCGATCAGGGCAAGGGCATCGTCGTTGCGCAGTCCGTCAGGTGTCTGTTCACACCCGGCCGCTACCGGCTTTAATGCTATAGTCTGCAATTGCTTCTGCCTGGCGGCCTCCAGCAACCCACAGGTTACTATCGTCTTGCCCGCATCGGTATCTGTACCGGTTACGAAAAATGTCCTGCTCACTCCAGTACCTCTTCGACTCTCAGGATTTACGCAAAACCCCGTAAACCACCTTGTAAGACAATGGCAGCCCACGATCCTGACGAAACGCTTCGTAAGCCTGTTGCAGGCCCATCAGGCGGCTCCGGGTCATCAACCCCTGTCCCCGTGAATGAACGGTATTCACTCCCAGTGCTTTCAGCTCTCTCAAGATCCGGTTCACGGAATCATAGTAGAGCGTTTCTGTCTGCTGCCGGTAAGACTGGATTTCAAAGCCCGACTGCTGAATCTTATGCCTCTGGACATCCAGGCTTTCAAAACCGTTAACGTGAACATGCCTGTCCACAGCACTCCATGCTCTCCTCAGTTCACCCATTGTACCCATCGCCAGTGTGGAGAAGATAAACCAGCCGCCCGGCTTCAGGATTCGTTCGATTTCCGCCAGAACCAGGCTGAGCTGACACCACTGGATAGCCAGGCTGGAAAAAGCCACATCGAAGCTTTCCCTGGTAAACGGCAGTGCTTCAATATCTCCTGAGCACCAGCTCAGAGGCTTGCTGCGATTCACCGAGCGGGCATATTGCAACATGCCCATGGCCATATCCAGGCTCACTATCTGGGCTTTCGGATAGTGTGATGCCAGCAGTGGCGTCTGGCTGCCAGTTCCCGAGCCAAGGTCAAGAACCCGCTCAGGCTGAAGCTCAGAGGGCAGTCCCAGCATGGCACGGGCAGCCACTCTTTTCTGCAAAACAGCAGCAGCATCATAGGTTTTTGCAGCCCGGTCAAAATTGGCAGCCACTCTCTGCTTTGTTATGACAGGGTTGTCGAGTGGAGTAAAACTCATTTCCGGTTGCATAAACGCACGATCAGATCCACCACCTGCCGGAGAGCGCCGGAGGTCTCATCAAGAAAGAAACTGTGTCCGCCATTCATCAGCTGCACTCTGTGCCCCGGATAGCTTTTCTCGATGACTGCCGCGGCTGCAGCAGGCACCAGGGCATCATCTTTACCCAGGCAATGCACAACAGGACAACGGATATCCGCCAGCTGGGAACGAACATCGGTTGTGCCGAGCAGCTTAAGCAGCGACAACAGAACTCCAGGCTCAAGTTCAGCCTCTGCAGCGGCAGCCTGAAGCCTCAGGATCATTTCCTTACGGTTGCTGTTGCCCATACTGCACAGCATGGAAAACTGCTGAATGGTGTTCTCAGGCTCCTGCTGCATACCCTGGTAAAAGCTGGTGAAAGTTTCGCCCAGCATGGCGTCCGGCCACTCGTCGTTCCGAACAAAGCAGGGGTTACTGCCCAGGGTAACAAGGGCCGCCACCTTATCAGGGTTCTGGCTGGCGTAGATTGTCGCCAGAGTACCTCCCAGGGACCAGCCAACCAGAACCGCAGGGGTTTCCAGAAGGTGCAGTTCCAGGTATTCCAGCAGGGCTTTCCAGTCATAAGTTCTTTCCGGCTCTGACACCAGTCCCGGCAACTGCACTACCGACACGCGCCCGTCACCATCCAGCTCCTGTGCCAGGGGCTCAAGAACGGCGGCAGGCATACTCCAACCACTGACCAGGACTATCGGTAAACTCATGCAACATCCTCCTGCAAGGGACACACCGTTTTTTCCAAAGCTTCCAGCAACCGATCCACATGATGGATCTCATGGGCGGCGCTCAGAGTAATTCGTAGCCTCGAAGTGCCCTCAGGCACTGTAGGAGGACGAATGGCCGTCACCAGAATCCCCTGCTCCGCCAGCGCCTCGCTCATGGCCACGGCAGCGTCAGCGGTTCCGGCCAGAACCGGCTGTATGGGAGACTGTGAATTCATTAACTGCAATCCCAGCTCACTGCAGCCTTGACGGAAGTACTGTATCAGTTTCTGCAGATGCTCTCTGCGCCAGTTTTCATTTTTCAGCAACCGCAGGCTGGTTCGGGTCGCCTCGGCTACCGATGGCGGCATGGACGTGGTGTAAATGTAGGTGCGGGAAAACTGGATCAGGGTTTCGATAAGGGCCTCACAGCCGGCGACAAAGGCGCCGGCTGTACCAAAGGATTTGCCCAGTGTACCGACCAGCACCGGCAGCTCGCCCTGAGGCAGATCAAACTCTTCGGCAACACCACCACCGGAAACACCCAGACAGCCAAAACCATGGGCGTCATCCACCATCAGCCAGGCGTCGTGTTTCTTTGTCAGGGAACTCAGCTCTCTTAATGGAGCCACATCGCCGTCCATGCTGAAAACACCATCGGTGACGATCAACTTCCGGCGGGCATCGCATCTCTCCAGGCGTTTCTCAAGGTTTTCCACATCATTGTGCAGATAACGCTGGAACCTGGCACCGGAAAGCTGTCCGGCATCGAGAAGGGAGGCATGGTTCAGGCGATCCTGGAATATAGCATCCTGCCTGCCCAGCAGAGCACTGATCACTCCGAGGTTGGCCATGTAACCATTGGAATACAGCAGTACACGGTCACGCCCAGTGAATTCAGCCAGCTCTTCTTCCAGCTGGTGATGAGAATGGCTGTGTCCAATGACCAGGTGCGAAGCGCCTCCGCCGACACCATTCAGACTGGCAGCCTGTTGCAGGGTGGCAATAACCTCAGGATGGTTAGCCAAACCCAGGTAGTCATTGCTGCAAAACGCCAGAAACGATTTTCCGCCAACTCTGACTTCCGGCCCCTGGGGGGATGTCAGAGTTTTCCTGACGCGATAAAGTCCTTTGTGACGACGATCAGACAATCCCTGCTTCAGGTCTTCTTCCCAGCTGCTCATACACGGCTCATTGCGTCGTAGAAAGGGTCACTCTCCTGCACCCTGAGAGGACAGGTTCTGGCGAATTCTTCCGCATCCTGTGCTGTGTTCTCTTGAGCGTTTATGCCCAGCTTGTCGAACAGCTGCCGGTCACGGCTTTCTTTCGGATTAGGCGTCGTCAGTAGTTTATCACCGAGGAATATGGAGTTGGCTCCAGCCAGGAAAGCCAGAGCCTGCAGCTCATCACTCATGTTCTCACGACCGGCGGAGAGGCGAACATTGGAAGCTGGCATCATGATTTTGGCGACGGCGATGGTGCGCACGAACTCGATGCCATCCACGTCTTCAGCCTCTTCCAGGGGCGTACCTTCCACTTTCACCAGCATGTTGATGGGCACACTCTCAGGATGTTGCGGCAGATTGGCCAGCTGCACCAGCATGCCTGCGCGGTCTCTCTCGGTCTCACCCAGACCAACAATCCCGCCGCTGCAGATTTTCATACCGGAATCCCGCACATGGGAAAGAGTGTTGAGGCGGTCGGAATATGTCCGTGTGGTGATGATGTTGCCGTAGAACTCCGGCGAAGTGTCCAGGTTATGGTTATAGTAATCCAGTCCAGCTTCGGCCAGGCGGTTGGCCTGGTCATCATTCAGCATGCCAAGCGTCATGCACGACTCCATGCCGAGCTCCTTGACGCCCTTGATCATCTCAATGATGTAAGGAAGGTCTTTCTCGGGAGGATTCTTCCAGGCAGCGCCCATACAGAAGCGGGTTGCACCAGAGACTTTGGCACTACGCGCCTCCTCCAGAACCTTGCGTACTTCCATGAGCTTTTCTTTATCCAGGCCAGTGTTGTAGTGACCACTTTGCGGACAGTATTTGCAGTCCTCCGGACAGGCGCCTGTCTTGATGGACAGCAGTGTACTAACCTGCACCTGGTTGGGATCAAACCAGGCCCTGTGAGCCTGCTGGGCCCGGAACACCAGATCGTTAAAAGGCAGCTGAAACAGGGCTTCAACTTCATCCAGCGTCCAGTCATGGCGCAGGTTATCGGTCATGTCAGTCATGAAGGTCCTCGTGCAGAGACTTCGAATCCGGCGGCTCACTTAGGGGCC
>JBPCXN010000120.1:0-2668 GCA_051008495.1 Endozoicomonas sp.
CCTGGATGGCTTCCAGCAGAGTCGTCTCCGGTTCCAGGTAAACCACCTGCCGGACAAGTTCTCCTACTTTGCAGTCATGACTGCCATCCACCAGGCAGCGGGTTAAATGCCTGTACAGGACAATTCCGGTGGCCCGTCCACCGGAAACCACCACATAGCGCTTGAATGGGTTGCCAAGAACCCGCTCCTGCACTTCTGAAACCGTTGCCTCGGCAGGCAGCCAGACAGTGCTTCCACTCTCAGGCAGAAGATCACTGAGAGTTTTTCGGTTCATGTCCAGGGCCTGCTCCGCCATGTTGCGCTCTTCCCGGCAGATAATGCCCGACTTGTTGTAATGCCGGATGATGGTTTTCAACTCATCCAGCGTGAGTTCTGAGTCCTTGCGGATTCTGAACAGCCGGGCCCAGACCAGGGTGAGACGCAGCACTGGCCCCAACAGCAGACAGACAACTCGAACAAACTTTGCCGAGTGATCCAGCACAGTGTCAGCAATCTGAACCGCGAGCAGCTTGGGCAGGATTTTGGCAAATACCAGCATGCAATAGGTCAGCAGCGCAGTGAAAACTGCCAGCCCGATGTCATCAAACTGCTTCGCTGCGATTGCGCCAATGGAAGAGCTTCCGGCGATACTGATCAAGGTGATCAGCACTACCATGGACGACAAATGGGCGTCCTTGTTCTTGATGACATAACAAATGTCGTCGCCATGAACAGGCTTACGACTTAGGATGGCTGCAAGTCGAAGGTCGTCTACATAGATGATGGCGGATTCGATGACAGACAGTATGGCGGTGATCACAACAATCAAAACAGCAACAGCTACAACAAGAAGCATCCTTGCTCCTCCTGAGTATATACGTTGTTCGGAACTGATTTTTATCGGCCACCTCACTGATTCCTTGAATGACTTGCTTCCCAGAACACAAGCCACTTAGTTAACAGACTCCCAGGAGCCTGACCGATAACAGACTCTTAGAAAACTGTCAGCACTGATGCCACCAGAAGGGCCATTACCAGGGTAATCCCCCCGCCTATTGTCTCAGCACCACTGGTTGGCCCATCAGTAGGCATGGGTTCAAGCGCCTCCGTGCTCATTTTCACTGTCGGGCTAGTGTAAAGCTCAGATCCCTTTGTGCTGGAAAGTACCAATTCACTACTTGAGCCGACTGACTTGCTTGAACTCACCATCAACGAGCTGCTGGATGAATCGCCCATTTGCACTGAGGACGGCAAGGTGCTGGGTGTCTGAGGAAGGACAGTCGACACCGCAGTCGACTGAGAGCTGGACAATTCTGCCCCCCTGGTTGAAGAGATCAACATACTGCTCGCATCGACAGACGCTGTTGAACTCTCTGTCATCAGGCTACTGGTTGGTTCAGACTTAGTGATGAAAGTGGTTTCAAACCCGCTGCCAGACCCGCTTTCTGTACTGGCCACAACCTGGCTGCTGCTGGCTGGCTCTTCTTCCACTGCAGTTGACACCCCCGCAACACTGTCGAGTTCATCAATCTCCGTCGAGATTACGGCCTGGGTGCTGCTGGAAGGCTCCGGCAGAGGCGTAGACACCCCACCACCATCACTGCGGACAGCCCCTGCTGAACTCACTGCAATTGAGCTGCTGGGTTCGGTCCCAGGCACTGAAGACGACAAGTCGCTGCTGGACAGTGGAAGGGCGGTTGGCGACAGCATCGATTGAGTGCTGGATATGTCCGCCTCTCTGGTTGATGAAGCCAACACACTGCTCGCATCGACAGACGCCGCTGAACTCTCTGCCATCAGGCTGCTGGTTGGCTCAGACTGACTGGTGAAAGAAGTTTCAAGTCCACTGCCTGACCCTTCACCCTCCATTGGGGTTGATGTCTTCTCACCAGAGCCGGATTCCGAAAGCTCCGTCGCAGTTACTTGCACGCTGCTGGAAATCGGTTTCACTGCGGTCATCGCCAGGCTGCTGACGGGCTCGGTTAAACCAGGCGTTGTCATGAGTGAGTTTTTACTGACTGTCGTTGCCAGACTGCTGATTGACTCTGGAGTATCCGTTGTCTTTATCGCGCCGCCAAGGTTGGAAAGATTAACATCCAGCCAGGCAGCCCTGTCCCGAAACCAGTTCTTCAGTTGATTGATCTCTCTATCGTAGGCAATGAGTATCTCGTTATTTCTTTCGCTGTCCGTTACCATTCCACTACCACTTTCGATACTTTCCGGTAACAGGGAATGCCATTTCCTCTCGTTGCGTACTACCGCCCCGTGGGATTTCAATTTTGCTGATTCACTGTCAATAAAACGGTTTATAGCCGTGAGTTCAAGAGCGCCACCTTCTCCTGCAAGAACAGACCAGCGTGCCTGCAGTCTCTGGACAAAAGCAGCGTTATTTGTGAGCTTCCTCCACCAGAATGGAACGGGCGCACGATCCAGTGGAAGGACATCTTCACCGCAAACAAACTGCCAGCCCGTGATTTGATGACCACCACAGCTGTCAGCATTACCAAATGCCCTGCCATAACTTGTCACCGGCCCCATGGTGAACTTTCCCGAGTTAATTGCAGCATCCTTATAGAAGAAAGTATTACGGCGATAGCCATCCTGATTTTTCGCCAGTTCTGTAATCAGGAAAAAATCCACAAAGGAGTCCACATCCATCTGTGACTCCAGAACGCTAAGTGGGTCATCT
>JBPCXN010000121.1:0-14629 GCA_051008495.1 Endozoicomonas sp.
AATACCGGCAACTTCAGTGCTGTCTATGTTGCCAGTGGCGGAACCCTCGGTACCTCAGAAGCCGATATTGCCCTTGAAGTCGATGGTGCACTCCTGGCGTCAGGGGCAGCAGCTGTCAATGTGGACAGTGGCGCGACTGCCACAGGCAGAATGCTGGTCGGTTCAACAGGATCCATCACGGGCAATGCCCAGGGCTCGATCAATATTGCCGGAACCTACACTGGCACCATCGAGAACCGTGGTGACATCAATGACGGCATCTTCATCACTGGCTCACAGACTTCTGCGGCTGAAGCTTATATTTCCCAGGGCATCAGTTCTGATAACGCTGTTCTTACCGATGGCTTCAACATAGGAGCAGGCAGGACGGTCACTTCTACCGGGGGCAACACCGTCGTCATTGGCGCCTACTCCACAGTGGATACGATCAATGTCGATGGCACCCTGAGCACCAGCGGTACAGACAGGGCTGCTGTCTATGTCGCTGAAAACGGCCAGGTCGGAACCATCGATAATGACGGTACACTGTCTTCTACCAGCGGCATCGCTGTTGTCATTAACGGAACGCTGACGAACACCATTGATAACCAGGGGGTTATTGATGGAGACATTTTATTCGGTGGCAGCTTCTCAGGCAGCGGACATGCCTACGATTCTTCCGGCAACAACAGGCTGGACGGAGCCTTCCGAGTGACTGCTGGTGGTTCCGTCAGCTCCTCATCCAGTCATACGGTTCTGATAGATACCGACAGTTCTGCTGATTCCGTGGTTGTTGATAACGGCGGTACTCTGGGTAACTCCGGTGCCAACAGCGGACTCTTTGTCCGGGGAACCCTGGGTGACTCTGCCAGCAACAGCGCCATTGCTGTAAATGGAACACTTTCTTCTACCAGTGGCACTGCCGTGAATATTCACAGCACAGGCAGCCTGGTCGGAAGAATCACCATTGGCGAGACAGGCACAGTCAGTGGCTCAACCAGCGCCATCTCGATTTCCGGTGATCATGACAACATGATTGAAAACCGGGGTACCATTACCAATAACGTCGTAATCAACAGTAACCAGTCTTCATCCGGACCTGCTTACTATACCTGGGCGACTACCAGTACAGATACAGCTGAACTGAACGGGGCCTATCAGGTCAGCAACAGCTCGACAGTAACTTCTACCGGCAACCATACGGTTTATCTTGGTGCCAACGGCAGCATAGACCAGGTCGATATCGACTCAGGTTCCACCCTGGCCAACTCAGCCACTGGCGGCAATACCATCTATGTTGCTGCGGGTGGAGAGCTGGGAGATCTGTCCAATGCTGCGGCTGTAAACGTTGATGGTACGCTATCTGCCACCTCCGGTAATGCCATCAGGGTGGACGGAACACTCACTGGTACAGTCAACAATAGTTCTACCATTGCGGGCGGGATAACTATCGCCGGTTCTCATGTGGCATCTACTTCTGCTTACTTCTCAGCAGGGGGTGACCTTGATGCTTACACGGTAAGAGCCGGCGCCACATCTGGATCAACCGGGACTCACGGCATTTACATTGGCAACGCCGCCAGCGTTGATGTCATTACCGTGGACGGAACCAGTCAGAACTCCTCAGACCGGGGAGTACTGGCCACTACCGACACTGAATCCAGCGCCATTCTTGTGGATACCGGCGGTATCCTGGGTACAACGGAAAATACCAACGCACTGGTTGTGAATGGTCAGGTTTCCTCTTCTGAAGGTCATGCCATAGATATCAATGGCACCACTCTTGGCAAGATCATGATTGGCGAGTTTGGTGTTATTGCCGGAGGCACTGGCACAGACAAAGCCATTGTCGTGGATGGAACGCTGACAGGAACCATTGAAAACCAGGGGCTTATTCAGGACGGTATTGTCATCACCAGTACCGGCACCCATGTGACTACCGGCAAACTGTATTCCGCTATGGGTAATGATGATAGCCAGGCTTCACTGACTGGTGGCTTCACTTCCCAGAGCGGCAACGTTCATTCAACGGGTGATCATGCAATTTATACCGGTGATGACGCCATCACTGACCAGGTCATGGTCGATTCTGGAGCGACTCTGGGCTCAACGGCTGTCGACAGGAGCGGCGTCCTGGTGGCCTCAGGTGGGCAGCTTGGTGTCAGTGAAACCGATACAGCGGTGCTCCTGCGTGGCTCACTATATTCTACCCAGGGCAACGCCCTTCAGATTGACGGCACCGCTATAGGCAAGATCCTGCTTGAACAGGTTGGCCCGGCTTCCGGTGGCGCCATAACCGGCCTGGCCGCCGATTCTGCTGCCGTTGCCATCAATGGAACCTATGTGGGAATGATCGAGAACCACTTTGACATTGATGGTGGCATTGAGGTCAGCGGTCTTCACTCCTCAGCCAACGAGGCTTACAAAGCTGTCGGCACTTCGGTAAGAGATGCCGAGCTGACGGGCACCTATGCCATCAGGTCTGGAGGCCGGATTCAGTCAACAGACGCTGATACGCTTTACCTGGGAGCGAACTCCTATACCGACAACATAGTTATCGAAACGAATGGTTCTCTGGTCACCACTGGCAACAGCAAAAGTGCCGTTCATGTAGCAGCGGGTGGTCTCCTGGGACTTTCCGCCAGTGGTGACGCCATTGATCTCAAGGGTGTTATTTCTTCCAGCCAGGGAGAGGCTATCAATATAGCCGGTATCGTCAGTGGCCGGATCAGGAGTACCGGTGATATCGCCGGGGGTATCAACATCAGTGGCACCCACACAGCCTCAGTAGCCACTTATTACTCTGAAGGAACAGCGACGGTTGTAAATGATGTAACCACCATTAATTACGCCTCGCTTAACGGTGGCTATACCGTTGCCAACAATGGTCTGGCGGGGTCTACCGGAGACCATACAGTTTCCGTTGGTCAGTATGGATTTATTGATCAGGTTATCGTTGAGACTGGCGGAGTTATTAGTAACGCAGCTTCCGGGAGAAGCGGCGTATTCGTAGCTGAGAACGGCTTGCTGGGAAGCTCTGCCGACAGTGACAGCATCCGCGTCAGAGGAAGACTGTCTTCTAACTCCGGGGCTGCCGTGGGAGTTGAAGGACAGGTTCAGGGAACAATCCGCAACACCAGCGGTGACATTAATGGCGATATTTCTGTCAGCGGCAGTCACGTTGCCAGCAACGCAGCTTATTACGCTGAGGGTACGGATACCAAAACAGCGACACTGGCTGGTGCTTACCGGGTGGCAGAGAACGGTGCAGCCAGATCTACGGCCGATCATACCGTATACACAGCGGCATACGGCCAGACTAATGGAGTTATTGTTGAGAACCAGGGCTCCCTGACCAGTGAAGCGGCTGGCAAGAGCGCTATTTACGTAGCTTCTCTCGGTCAACTGGGTGATCAGGAAGCCTCTACAACTGTAAACATTGACGGCTCACTTTCCGCAGCATCAGCATCAGCTATCAATATTGAAGGAACGGGACTGGGCAAATTACTTGTAGGCAACACAGGTACTGTATCCGGAGCTTCGGGCAGCGCAGCCATTGATTTGAGTGGGCAGTACACTGGTACCTTCGAAAACCGGGGAAGCATTGCTGGAATCAATGTTGACGGCAATCACAGTGCCGCCAACCAGGCCTATTTCTCCGAAGGGCTGCCTTCCGACACAGCAACTCTGTCCGGAGGTTACCGGGTGACCAGTGGTGGTGTCACCAGTTCCCTTGGCAACCACGCCATTCACCTGGGGGAATACTCTGTCATCGACTATATCGAGGTTTCCGGTTCGCTCGGCAGCCAGGCCAGTTCAATTATTTCCGGTGCCAGCGGTATGAGCGGTATCTATGTGGGGGATGGTGCCCAGCTGGGAGGCTTTAACTCCCGGGGTGCGGATGATACCGCCATCCTGATCAGTAATAATGGTCTTGTTGGCAGCGCCACAGGTTCAGCTATTAAGGTAGACGGTTCACTCGTCGGTAAAATTCTTGTGGATAGCGCAACGCTGGGTAATTCAACCAGCAGCATCGCCCTGGACTTCTCCGGATCAGAGACCGCACTGAACTATGAACAGGTCGGCAACGGTTCATTGACCCGTGGTTCCATCATCGGCAGCGCCACGAACACCAATGATACTGTCACCATCAGACAGGGCGTGTTCACCGGCGGCACTATCCGGGATGTGGATAACCTGATCATCAGTGATGACGCCAGCTTCACCATGACCGGAGATTTCACCCTGCCAACACTGACAACCGTTGAGCTGGAACAGGACTTCAACAGCGGGGCTAATGCCGGACAGGCTATCATCACCACCCTTGGTGAGCTTTCAGCCCAGGAAGAGGGCAGCACAGTATACTTCAAACCGGAATCCATCGAAGCTTACCAGGCGCTTTATAACGGTGGCACCCTGACACTGGTGGATGCCGGCAGCGTTAAAGATGGAACAGCAAACCTGGTGACACTGGACTCCAGTGCTCTTGTCGATGTGCAGGCACAGGTGGTTAACGGTGACTTCATGGTTGTTCTGACACCCCAGTCGACTGTGGATATCGGTGGCGTTATGGGACAGGCTCTGGATGCCGCCATCAACCCCAACAGTGGTGAAAACGACAGGGTTCAGGAAATTGTCGATGTACTTAACCAGCCTGATGAAGTGGTGGCTGAGATCGGCAAGCAGGTCAAACCAGACACGACAGGTCATCAGCAGCAGGTATCCCGTGACCTGACCCTGTCATCTCAGAACATAATCTTCGACCGTACCACCTCCCTGAGGAGCGGCTTTAACTTTGGTGACTCCCTGATTCGCTTTGGCGGCGGCGGCCTCTGGGGGCAGATGGTTTATATCGACGGCAACCAGGACCAGCGGGAACAGGAAGCCGGGTATAACAACCGCCTTGGCGGTATCCTTCTGGGGCTAGATGCAGAGTTTTCTGACCGGTTGAAACTGGGCGTAGCCGCTACCTATGGCTTCGGAGTTGTGAACACTGAGGATAACCGCTCTACTGAAAGCCATAACTTCCTCGGCACTCTCTACTCCAGCTGGGAATACAAGCGCTATTTCATGGACAGCATACTGAGTATGGGCGGCGCCAGGAATAAGTACAGTCAGTCTCTGACCACACTGAGCAGCCAGACCTCAAGCGAATATGACAGCACCCAGTGGAATCTCCGCTTTGTAACCGGTGCCCGCCTGCCCTTTGGTCGCAGCTGGGAGTTTACGCCTATGGTTGAGTTGAACTATGGCAAGGTCAGCTTTGACTCTTACATAGAGAAAGGAGAGCACGGTTTCGTCAAAGAAGTGAAGTTTGACAACTACAGCGCTCTGGAGCTGGGGCTGGGCTTCACCTTGAACGGTACGATGAAGAGGGGCAAGGCCCGCATCCGGCCTGATGTCACCTTCATGGCGCACCGGGACCTGAATAGCAGTGGTGTTGGAGTTAAGTACACCTATCTCGCTGGTGGTGACGAATCTTATGTCACCGGTCCGGAGAGAGACTCGCAGCGTTACAAGTTTGGCTTTGGTCTTAACTTTGATATGAGCGACAGCTTCACTGTCCGGACAGCCTACGATTACCGGATGAGTAGCACCTATCGCTCACATAACCTGAATGCCAAGTTCCGCTACGATTTCTAAATGACGCTTTATTGAGCGGGCAGGGACTTCTGAAGTTGCTCCAGCCACTCCTTCACCCGCTCGGCATTGGCGCCCAGGTCAGAGTAGCCATAGCTGGAGCGGGAATAGATGGCCAGAGTGCTGGTGTCTGAGTCCTGGCCGATGAAGCGGACGGTGATAGTGTCGGGATACCCCATCAGCGGCGTGCGCTGAACGAAATCCAGCTGTTTACCGTCAGCACTGGTTCTTATCAGCTCAACCTTTTCCTGTCTTTCCGCCACTTCCACGAAGTATTTCTTCAGGTCTTCCGCGCTGACTTTCAGGACAGGGCTGATTTCATGGGGCTCGGCTTTATACTGCCCTTCCGGCAGCACCAGGTACTGATTGGACTTCTCCGTCATCTCCAGGGTTTGAAAGTTGATCACCTGGTCATCGATGGCGGTGAAAAGAAAATCAAGCATGGGTTCCCTCCCGGAACTTCTATTTTGAAATGCAGGGGTTCAGACAAGTTCGTGAGAGTGGCTCAGGATCCTGTCAGTGTTTCCCCCTGTTATCGAACAATAACAGGTCATGGGTCAGCACATGGATACCCACAGCGGTCTCTTCCGCGAGAGGCATGGAGTTTCCCACAACCAACACCTTACTGCCAGAGGAAGCTCCAAGAGACACCTCGGTTCTCAGGCCTCTTCCCATAAACTGCTGGTGTTTTACGACAGCGGTTTTATTCTGGTTCTTACCCTGTGGCGATTTACCACTTTTCTCAATAGCCATCACCTGGGGGCGGACAAAGAGTTCCGCTTTTTGTCCGGGCTGAACCCGAATGTCGCTGGGTTGCTCGACTATGCCGATGGGTGTGCTGACCTCTCGAGGGTTGTAAGGTTGAGTCACAAAGGAAACTCCCCAAGCCAGAGCCTTACGAATAACACTATGTGCGTCACAGCTCATGATGTAGAAAAAACCAGAACTCCTTTTACCTTTCTGGTTTTATTACTTGATGGCTCCAACTCATGACAAAGGCGTTTGAAGTATTGTTCCGCCTGGATGTCCAGGCAATGCGGTCCCTGCATTAATATCGCATAGACATACCAGATATTTTGGAATACTGAGGAATAACGAAGGGTAGTTATTCAGGATACTTTCGCTTTTAATTTTCTGTTCTATATTGGGTTACTGGTTACAAACCGAACTTAATAGGAATTTGAATGAAGAAAGTTACAACATTTGCCATTTTCCTGTTTGTATCTTTTTCAGCCCACTGCCTACCACTCGGTAAACTACCAAGCTGGACAAGCGTCTTGTTTGGCTGGTATTTCATTGAAAGCACCACATTCGCATTTATGCCCACAGAAGAACACTTTCGCCTGTCAGAGATAGGTATTATCGGCAGTCCACGCAGTAGTGGAGATTTTAAAGATGAAGCCATGGGTCATTCTGGCAATGAACCCACTTATGACCCTGCAGCTATGAAGCAGCATAGTGACGAAATGGTGAAGCACTTTAAAGAAAAGCTGACGAAGAAAGGCGAAAAATTTTTTGATGATGGTTATGGCACAATGATCATGGGGCTTAGCGAGTCAGATTTATTTGACATGGCGAAGAATGCTATGTTGACTGTTCAGAAGTCTGTCAGTGCAGATGAAAAAAAGGGTACATTGGTATCTGGTATAAAATTTAGCCTTCCCTTTTTTCTAGACGAAATGGCTACTGACGCAACAATCAATGCGGCGAGATATTACTTGAGTGGCGCTCACCCTTACTTCCCTTTATCAGAGCAGATTGAGGAGAAGTTTCTGGCGGAGAAGGCCACTATTCTTCTGCGTTCCTTGTGCCTGCCCACTCCGCCCATGGAAGACCCTTATAAGGTCTGGGGTTGCTATGATAAGGACCTTCCTGAAAATGCCGTTCTGGAAGCTGTATCCAGAGTTTACAGTCGAGCAAAGCTGGATCAGTTTTTGTCACAGCGAGGCTCCCAGGAATTCGAGAGACTGCAAGAAATAACCTACAGTTTGTCGTTTTATCATATAACGCCTGTCATAGAAGACTTGAAGGATGTAGAGCGTATCCTGAGTACAATTGCAAATGCTTTGCATCTGATTCACACTTTTTATATTACAGTAGCCAACCACAGCATTGAAAGCAGATGGTCATTGCCGATAGAAGCGATCGTTTACAATACGGCAAAAGAATATATTCCTGAGTTACTGAGGCTCTATGAGGAAGTTATGAGCCTGTAATAACAGAAAGTAAACGAACATCGCTCGACACTTTATGAATCCCCTAGGAGGCTGATCGAGAATAGCGGTCGAGATTACTCTTTATGGTAAGGGTCAGTAGATCGAGTCAGGTTTTTCACTGAATTTGTGCGAATAGTTGACCTATTTAATCAAATTCAGTGAGACTCTCATCCGCTTTCTATCGAAAAGTGGCCGATCTTCCTGGGCTTTAGGCCGACCTGCCTATTCTCGGTCAGGCTCCTAGGTTCTTTGACTTCCCAGCGCTTCGCCCCGGTTATCGAACAATACCAGGTCATGGGTCAGCACATGGATACCCACAGCGGCCTCTTCCGCGAGAGGCATGGAGTTTTCCACAACCAACACCTCACTTCCAGATGAAGCTCCAAGAGACACCTCGGTTCTCAGGCTTCTTCCCATAAACTGCTGGTGTTTTACGACAGCGGTATTGTTCTGGTTTTTATCCTGTGGCGATTTACCACTTGTCTCAATAGCCATCATCTGGGGGCGGACAAAGAGTTCCGCTTTTTGTCCGGGCTGAACCCGAATATCGCTGGATGACTCGACTATGCCGATGGGGGTGCTCACCTGACGATTATTGATCACTTCACAAGGGAGGATATTGCCGGTGCCCATGAAATCGGCAACAAATCGACAGACCGGGCGGTTGTAAATTTCGAAGGATTGGCCGTGCTGCAGCATCTGCCCATGATGCATCACAGCGACGGAGTCGGCAAAGGCAAAACCTTCTTCCCGGCTGTGGGTAACAAACAGGCCGGCCACTTTCTGCTGCTTAAGGATGTCTCGAATCTCCCTGACCAGGCGCTGACGCACCTGGCTGTCGATGTTTGAGAAAGGCTCATCCAACAATAGCAGGGAAGGGTTGTTGGCCAGCGCCCTGGCAATGGCTACCCGTTGTTGCTGACCACCGGAAAGCTCATGGGGATAACGTTTATCCAGGCCGTGAAGGTTAACCAGCTCCAGCATTTCCTGGACTCGTTTCCGGGTGTCGGCTGTGGATAAATCCTGCAGGCCGAAGGCAATGTTGTGGAAAACAGTCAGGTGCGGAAACAGGGCGTAATCCTGAAAAATCATGCCGATACCACGACACTCTGGAGGCTGCATACTGATGGCGGAACTCACTTCCCTGCCATGAAGTGAGATAGTCCCTGCCCGGGGCTGTATCAGACCGGAAACTGCCTTGAGAAGGGTGGTTTTGCCACAACCGCTACGCCCCAGAAGGCAGACAATCTCGCCATCTTCAATCTGCAGGTTCAGGTTGTTGAGAATAATATTTTCGTTCTCTTGATTGGAGTAGCCGCATTTGAGGCCATCAATATTCAGGGCGATCATTTTTTATCTGCCTCCAGGGAACGGTTCAGGAGAATCAGGGGGATCAGGCCGGTCAGCACCAGCACCAGGGCTGCCAGGGCTGCATGTTCCAGCTTTTCATCGGAAACGTACTGGAAAACCCAGGTGGCCAGGGATTCAAACCCGAAAGGTCTTAACAGAAGAGCTGCCGGCAACTCTTTCATGGATTCAATAAATACCAGCAGAAAACCGGTCAGCAGCCCTTTGCGAATCATGGGAACATGAACCCTTCTGGCCATCTTAACCGGTGAGCAGCCCAGCGTCCGGCTGGCCATATCCAGGGAAGGGGATACACGACCGAGACTGGACTCCACACTCCCCACGGCAACGGCAGAAAAACGCACGGTATAGGCAAAAATAATCGCAAACATGGAGCCGCTGAAGATCAGACCTACGGGCGGATACCCCATGGCCATGATGAAATTGTTGAGGCCGTGATCTGACAGCGTCAGGGGAATCAGCACCCCAATCGCCAGGACATTACCGGGCAGGGCGTAACCTGTGGAAACCAGGCGGGAAGGCATCTTGGCCATCTGTGTTGACTGCAGGCGTTGATACAGGCCTAGTAGGAGGGCCACCAGGGTTGCCAGGGAAGCGGCGCCAATGGAAACTTTCAGGCTGTTCATGCCATAGATCAGCAGCTCAGCGTTCCAGGACTGCTCAAAATACCTGACGACATAGCCCAGTAGAATCGTTGCCGGCAACAGAAATCCCAGGATCACCAGCATCCAGCACCAGCCAGTGGCCAGAACTTTTTTCCAGCCTTTCAGGCAAACGGGGTCTCCCTGGTCCTGGCCAGTGCCTTTCTGGTACAGCTGCTGACGACGGCGGCTGTATTTTTCCAGAGAGATCAGCAGGGTGACAACCAGCAGCATGATGGCCGAGAGTTTGGCAGCCGCGTTGAGATTGCCATAGCCAAGCCAGGTGTCGTATACAGCAGTGGTCAGAGTCGGAACCGCAAAATAATCCACGGTGGCGAAATCAGCCAGTGTCTCCATTCCCATCAGCGCCAGGCCGGTAATGATGGCTGGGCGGGCCATGGGAACAGACACTTTCAGAAAACTCTTAAGCGGTGAGCAGCCAAGCAGACGGCTGGCGAGAATCTGGCTTCGTGACTGTTCCAGGAAAGCTGTCCGGGCCAGCAGGTACAGGTACGGGTAAAAGACCAGGGCCAGAACCAGCACTGCGCCGCCCATGCTTCGAATCTCCGGGAAGTTGTAATCAGCAGCTGACTCCCAGCCGGTAAAAGCCCTTAGCGTTCGCTGGAGCGGACCAGCGTATTCAAGAAGGTCTGTGTAGATATAGGCGATTACATAGGACGGCATGGCAAGGGGCAATACCAGAAGCCACTGAAGGTATTTTTTTCCGGGAATGTTGCAGGATGCCATGATCCATGCGGCGGGTAAGGCAAAGATCAGCCCAAGCAGACCGACGCCGGAGATCACCATAACTGTATTAACGACATACGTCGTTAGAACGGTGGCGCGGAGATGCCGAAAGATTTCCCCGGTGGGCGCCAGGGCCTCGTAGACAAGGGCCAGTACCGGGGTGAAAAGCAGAAGAGCCAGCAACCAGCTGCCAGCTCTCCAGTACAGTGAAAGACTGTGTTTCATGAATAGATTGAAGTCGAAGCTAAAGTTTCATTACAGATCGAAACGTACTTCATCCAGCAATTTCTGCGCTGTCGCATAGTTCTCTGCCAGTTTGGAAATAGGCAGGTCATCGGACCTGAACTCGCCCCAGGAGGCGACCAGTTCAGACACAGGAACGTCAGGGTTGACGGGGTATTCCATGTTCACTTCAGCGTAAGCCTGCTGGGCTTTGTCGCTGGCCAGGAATTCCATCAGCTTCAGGGCGTTGTCTTTGTTGGGTGAGTACTTGGTGAGTACCATACCACTAACATTGACATGAGAACCACGGCCTTTCTGATCAGGGAAATTAATGTAGACAGACTCAGCCCAGCTGCGCTGCTCTTCGTTTTTCATCATGGCGCCATAGTAGTAGCTGTTACCCAGAGCCAGGTCACAGACGCCTTCCTTAACTGCTTTTACCTGGGCTCTGTCGTTACCCTGTGGACGACGGGCCAGGTTGGCTTTGAACCCTTCCAGCCATTCAAGGGTTTTTGCTTCACCATTATTTGCTACATAGGAAGCTACCAGGCCAACGTTATAGGCATTCTTGCCACTACGGGTACAGATTTTCCCTTTGTATTTCGGGTCGGCCAGGTCGTCGTAGGAAATCTCTTCCGGCTTATCTGTGCGCTTGGTCGTATAGATGTTGCGGACACGGGTAGTCAGGGCGAACCAGTTACCTTCCTGATCCCGGTACTTGGCTGGAATGGAGTTGTTCAGGGGTTTACTTTCAACAGGCTGGCTCAGGCCCTTATCCACCAGATCCATCAGACGACTGATGTCTGTAGTCAGGACGATGTCTGCAGGGCTCAATCGGCCCTCTCTTTCCAGTCTTTCAGTTAAACCCTTCTTAGCAAAGACCACATTGACCTTAACACCAGTTTCTTTGGTGAAGTCTGCAAACAGCGGTTCGACCAGGAATGGCTGGCGATAGGAATAGACGTTAACAGCTTCTTGAGCCTTAGCGGCAAAAGAGACGGCAAGAAGACTGGCGGCGGAGAGAGATATAAATACTTTTCGTAACATACCTGTTATTAACCTGAGACTAAAACTAAACAAGAAACATTATCATTCCGTGTATTGTACATAATTCTATTCATCTGAACAGCTATTTTGACAATCTCCCGAGTGTGGATAAAAAAACCGGAAAAACAGAACTCTTTTCTTTCTATTCATTCAGTCTCTAAGGCTTCAAGCAAAACATAGTCGTCAGTGTCTGATGTGGACAGAGATGGAGATAATCTATTCATAGATGCAGGGATAAGCTCTGGGTAATTTCATCCTGTGTATAAGTCCGCTTTTTTCCACAAAAAAGGAACAGCTTAAGCAGTGCATCTCCACAACTAAATGACAGACTTGTTAATAAATTAAATTACTGAATTTATTTGTAAAAAATTACTTATCCACAGAAACTATCAACACCAATATCAATAAAAATTACTAATAAACTATTCAAGATGACTGAATTCTGTATTTTATTGTTACCTGAACCCGGTCTGTGCCATTGAAGAGACTGGATTTCGGTAACTGCTACAGAGCAGTCTGAAACCTCGGGGTATCCTTCGGGCTTTACGACTGAACTCGGGTAAAGTGAGTGAGTAAGCTACGCGCCGCCCTGAAGGGCTCATGCACAGGCCATATCGATGTTGACAACGACACTGATCATGGCAGTGATGTATAATTCGGGGCTTTTCCCAGTTTCAGACAAATGCAGGTGACAGAACCTTGGCAGTGGATTTTCCGACTCGGTTTGACGTGATTGTGGTAGGTGGTGGTCATGCTGGCACCGAGGCTGCCCTGGCCGCAGCACGTATGGGCGTAAAAACCTTGCTGTTGACCCATAACATCGACACTTTGGGCATGATGTCCTGCAATCCGGCTATTGGCGGGATCGGCAAGAGTCACCTGGTAAAAGAAGTGGATGCCCTCGGTGGCGCTATGGCAACGGCTACAGATCTGGGTGGTATCCAGTTCCGTGTCCTGAACGCACGAAAAGGTCCGGCAGTAAGGGCGACCAGGGCTCAGGCTGACCGTGCCCTCTATAAGGCCGCTATCCGTACTATCCTGGAAAACCAGGAAAACCTGTTGATCTTTCAGCAGGCGGCTGACGATCTGGTGATGGAAGGTGACCAGGTGCGCGGCGTTGTCACCAACATGGGTGTAAAGTTCCTTGGCAATAATGTTGTCCTGACTGCCGGAACATTCCTGGGAGGCCGCATTCATATAGGGCTGGAAAACCACAGCGGCGGCCGTGCCGGTGACCCGCCATCCATTGCCCTGGCTGACCGGCTGCGTGAACTGCCCCTGGGAGCCGAGCGTCTGAAAACCGGAACACCACCTCGCATTGATGCACGAAGTATCGATTTTTCCGTGCTGGAGCAGCAACCGGGCGACACTCCTACGCCGGTTATGTCTTATCTGGGCTCTGTGGATCAGCATCCGGAACAGGTGTCCTGCTACATCACCCACACCAATGAAAACACCCACGAGATCATTCGAGGCGGCCTGGATCGTTCGCCGATGTTTACCGGGGTGATTGAGGGCATTGGTCCCCGCTACTGCCCATCCATTGAAGACAAGATCACCCGCTTTGCCGACAAGAACTCCCACCAGGTGTTTCTTGAGCCGGAAGGGTTATCCACACATGAACTCTATCCGAATGGTATTTCCACCAGTCTGCCCTTTGATGTGCAGATGAATCTGGTGCGCTCTATCCGGGGTATGGAAAACGCCCACATCACACGTCCGGGCTATGCCATTGAGTATGATTACTTTGACCCCAGGGGGCTAAAGTACTCTCTGGAGACAAAAGCCATTGGCGGGCTGTTCTTTGCCGGCCAGATCAACGGTACTACCGGCTACGAAGAGGCCGCTGCACAGGGTTTGCTGGCAGGTATGAACGCGGCTTTACGGGCACAAGAGAAAGAGAGCTGGTGCCCACGCCGTGACGAAGCCTACATCGGTGTGCTTGTGGATGACCTGGTCACCAACGGTACCAGCGAGCCTTATCGGATGTTCACAAGCCGGGCGGAATATCGCCTGATTCTGCGGGAAGATAACGCTGACCTGCGTCTGACAGAGAAGGGGCGTGAGCTGGGTCTGGTAGACGACAAGCGCTGGGCGGCTTTCTGTGAGAAGAAAGAGCGAGTTGCCAGGGAAAACGAGCGTCTGAGAGCCAGTTACATTCACCCGAAAACTGAAGCAGCAGCCAGCATTGAAAGCAAGCTGTCGAACCCGATCAGCCGGGAATACAACCTGCAGGAGCTGTTACGTCGTCCGGAACTGACCTACGACGATATCGCTGATCTTGTGGGTGAGTCAGAAAGTAATCCACAGGTGCGTGAGCAGGTGGAAATCGCCACCAAGTATGAAGGGTACATCAGCCGCCAGACTGAAGAGATTGAGCGTCTGCGCCGCTATGAGAACACCCGGATACCGGAAGGTGTGGATTACGACAGAATTGAAGGCCTGTCCAACGAGATTCGACAGAAGCTCAAGGATAATCAGCCGGAAACTCTTGGTCGGGCTTCCCGTATCCAGGGTATGACTCCGGCGGCAGTTTCCCTGCTGCTGATTCACCTGAAGAAACGTTCCCTGGTGGGCTAAGCCCTGCTATGGCTGTAGGTCGACGTTGGCCTGCAGCCATTTCATGACTGCAGTCTGTTTCTGTTCAGTCGTGAATGTTCAGATGATGTCGGGCGATGACAATGTCCAGACCCATTTCGGGGAAGAGTTTCTCTACTTCATCCTCTGTCATATTGGCGGTGTTAAGTGCCAGGACCAGGGCGACAATCT
>JBPCXN010000122.1:0-7051 GCA_051008495.1 Endozoicomonas sp.
GCCACTGCCATGGCCGCCGTAATGATAGTCCCGGGATTGATCAGAAAGTTGATCATCAGCAGAAAGCAGTCGAGAGTGCCTGAATTCCTGCTGGATGAAGACACCGGGCGGGTGCCCTGCTGCTCTATGACTTCACTTGTCGCTGGCAGGAATGGCTCCATGATAAAGACTGCTCATGATCGAAAAGATAAAGTGTCAGCTGAAAAAATAGCAGAGTGAGAAGCGCGACACTTTATGAAATTTCCGGGCTGATCAGTAAGCAGAGAATGCCGCGACCTGCCTCAACCCAACCCGGCCAGATATTCAGGTACGACTTCTGTGGCCGCACCATAGCGCCTGTCATCAAACAGCATACTGTTGGCGCTGGGTTCCAGGTTAAGTTCCACTGCCTGCGCCCCCACCGCCCGGGCTTCCTGAAAGAAACCGGCAGCTGGATAGACATTGCCTGAGGTGCCTATAGAGATAAACAGGTCGCAGCCTGACAGGGCGTCATAGATTCGATCCATGGCCATGGGCATTTCCCCAAACCAGACAATATCCGGGCGGAGATTGCCAGGCCGGTCACAGCAGGGACAGAGGGTTTCCAGAGTCAGATCGTCCTTCCAGTCGAACACCTGTCCGGTATCCTGACAGCGGGCCTTATACAGCTCTCCATGCATATGGATCAGGTTCCTGCTGCCCGCCCGGCCGTGGAGGTCGTCAACATTCTGGGTCACCAGCAGGAAGTCGCCGGCAAAGTTCCTCTCAAACTCAGCCAAAGCAATATGTGCGGCATTGGGAGAAACATCAGCCAGTTGCCGCCGGCGCTGGTTATAGAAAGACTGCACCAATGCCGGGTTGCGATAATAACCTTCTGGTGTTGCGACATCCTCGACCGGATGATTTTCCCAGAGGCCATCACTGGCACGGAAGGTACGGATACCGGATTCGGCCGAGATACCGGCGCCGGTCAGGACAACAATGGATTGAAATCTGTGCATTCAGGAACCTGATCATCCAAACTAGCGACTGTAAATGGCGGTGTAACCGACCTGTTTCTGGCTGCCAGCCGGAACAGTAATGCGAATACTGGCAACACCTTCCAGAGTACCACCCTGGACATCCTCCAGCTTCAGAAGGCTTCTGTCCCTGTCAGTCAACTGCAACACAATGCTCTCATCACGATCATTGAACACTACGGCCCGCCAGCGGCTCTGAATATCATTATCCCCCTGCTGGCTGTCGATTCTCTGCCTTTCCACCCTGACGGCCAGCGCCTCGCCCATGGACAACCGGGCATAGTCGCCAGCTGTGGTCTGTGGCACCCAGGCATTGCCGCTGATAAGAGCCCCTCCTTCCGGATTTTCTTCAATAATACGAACCTTGCCGGCAGGAAGGTCGGCATCAGCTTTGAAACGATAGGTAAGACGGGGCTTTTCCAGTGCCGGAGAGCGCCCGGCGTATGAACGCCCGTAAATATCCAGGGTATAGACTTTCTCAAGCTTGAGCTGGTCCTTTCGGTAAAGGCTGACCTGCTGACTGGAACGTTCGGTCAACTGCACATAAGAAGGTAACTTGGTGACCAGTATTTCACCCACCCTTTGTCCATACTGGCTGTTAGCGTCAGCTGCTGCAGCTTCCACGGCAAACTGCTTGCGGGCCAGGCCACCAACACCCGTATCTCCGGAAACCAGCCTGATTTCAGACTGGCTGTAGTCGGTATCCGTGTTGTTGGTCAGCAGGGCGTTCAGTTCCAGGGTCGCTGTATTCCCAGGACCCAGGATCATCCTGTAATGGCTGGAATAGCTGAGTGACGGGGTGATATAGGAGAGACGGAGCTGAGCGTTCTTCGGCTGTTTCTTCGAGAAACTGGCCATCAGGTAGCTCTGGTAATCCTTTTCCAGGAAGACTGCGTCCCTTGAAGCAACACGGACACCCTGGGGATCATGCCAGTCCACCAGGTACTGCCGGCCATTACTTCCCTGCACCAGGGCCAGCCCGGCATCATAGGACAACATGGTGCCCTGCACAGTTACATTGAGCCCGCCGCCAAGGAGTTCGACCGGTTTGCCCACCAGCCGGCGATAGAGCCGGTCACGATCCAGTCCGCCACGATGCCACCAGACCCGCTCCGGAACAATATTCTGGCCCGTGCTGACATACTCCAGCTCCAGGCTGTCATCCTGCCAGTCGCTGGCCATGCCCTGTACGGTAATCTGCCCCTGGTTATCAGGCATGGCATTAAATAATTGCCGGACCAGTGTCCGACCCTGGTAAATGGTCAGGCTGGTCTCTGTCGCTGCGGAGACATCTGCAACACCCGCTTTCTGCTCCGACATGGCCGGAGCAACCATTACACAGCTGATGGCCAGTACAGACCCTAGACGTTTGACTATCATTCTGCCGATCCTCAACCACTTACCCGTAACAAAGGCGAACTCGCTCCAGAATGGCTCTATCCAGGGGCAAAATCAACTGTCGCAGGTCCGTATTCACTGGATAGTCTGGCTGTCAGGGCTGCTGACAGGAATGTTATGCCATCCCATGAAGACATTTCATACAATCGGCACAGTAGTTGAGCAAAAGCAGAAAGGAGTCCGCTTATGTTGCCATCACAATCGAATTTTCAAAGAACCGCTCTGTCCAGGAAACTTGGCGCCCAGGAACCTAATGTTCTATTTAAAGAACTGCAGGAAGGCTGCGTGAATGGCAGAAAAGTGACCATGGCAGAGGCCAAGGAAATTCGTGGACACTTCAGCTATTCACGTTCTGAAGCCATGAAAAAGATAGCCAAGGAAAGCTTCATTGGCGCCAGGGCCGTTGGCAAAACCGGTCTGAAAGTAGGCGCCATTGCGGGGGCTATTGCCGGAGTAGTGACAGGCCTCGCCGCAGCCGTCAGCTTCCCTCCAAGCCTTATTGCCCTGGGTATTTCTGCCGCCGTTGGCGCCGCCAAAGGCACCGTTATCGGCGGACTGGCTGGAGCGGCCCTGGGCGGTGCGGTCAGAGGTGGTGTAACAGCCCTGTACCTTCTCTTCACAACCCCGGAAAAGCGCCTGCAGAAAGCGGCAGGGAAAGGGGCAACGCGGCTTAAGCAACTTCAGGATAAACTTCATTCATCCATGAAAGGGCTGAAGGAAGCCGAGAAAAAGGAGTACGAACACCTGATGTTCCATGTTCCGCTCTGGCAGGGCGCCGCTGATAAACTCGGGAAGCAGGCTGCTGAGAGCGCTGCCACAGCAGTTTAACCGAAGAGCAGGTATAGTCTCCGTAGGTCGGATTAGGGCTTGCCCGTAATCCGACATGCCGTTACAAACGTCACAGGGCTGGACATTTTCGGCGATCCATGTCGGATTACGAATTTTCAATTCTAATCCGACCTACAGGTCAAACTCATTGAATCCATGCACTAAAGTGAGCTGAACTCAATCGTCTTCAACTTATAACTGCTCGAAGGGTTCATAAACCTGGGAGAGCCACCAGTACTGTCAATCACACCCACAGTCATATGATTCCGACCAAACTCCACCAGCAGGAATGTGTTGTACTCGGCGGCGCCACTGCGAAACAGTGGAATCTGTGTCTGGGCAACACTGCCAACATAACCATTCTGAGAATGCAGGTGACCCGCGAACACTGCAATAACATTTTTGCCTGAGATAGCCCCCAGAAAATCCGCATTGTAAGAACTCATATGCTCGCCGTAGTCATGTAAATTGATCACAGATCGCTTACCGGCATCGTAGGCTCTTTGCAGATCCTGCCTTAACCACTCGATGGATGAACCCAGGCCAATTTCCGGATAGGTGTACGTCGGAAAGTTGTGCAGCTGAACGAAATGATAACGGCCAATATCCCAGGAATAAGCCAGGCTGCCATCGTCATAGCTGGTCATCGAGGAAGAAGGAAAATTGCTGACCAGGTTGCAACTCACCATTTTCTTGATGTAGTGGGCAGCGTTCTTGGCGCAGCCATTGGCGCCGTAAGAAATGTATTCGAAATTTCTGACCCACCAGCAATCGCCCCTGTTATTGGCAATATCATGATTGCCCAGCCCCGGGTACAGATTCAGCTTCAGGTTGCTTGTGTTGTTCGGGTCAGCATCATTGCGATGATACAGGTCCATGTATTTTTCGGCCTGCCAGTCATGCCAGAAAGCCGTTAAATCACCATTAAGGATCACGCCCTTGGGTTCAGAAATGGCTCCTCCCCGACGGGACGCCAGAACATTCGAAGTACTCGGCCAGAGAGCAGAAATGGTATTGCCATTACTGCTGTGCGAAGTATTAATGACATTGTTCATGGCCTGGATCTGCTCACGATTGGTCTGCTCGCCTTTCTCTTTCACACACTCTTCCGAAGAGCAATTCGAGTCATTAGCACCACGCCACCAGGGGTATTGCGAATCAGATGAAACAATCATGGTAAAAGTTTCGGGGGAGGTAGAAGATGAAATCTTCCGGGTAAAACTTGAAGTACTGCAGTAAGTGGGATTAGAAGTCGTTCGAGAATAGCTGTCCGGGTAATAAGTAGTCAGTCCATACCACTTGGAACAGACGAACCCATTCCAGGTGAAGCCTGACGAACACTCCCTTCTGCAGAGCAAGCCATCTTCAATGTAGTTATCACGGCAGGGCTGATGGCAAAGCTGGTTCTCGTATTTCATGCCCGTTGGGCAACTGACAATGCTTTCAGCTGATGCTGTGCTACTGTATACAACCAGCAACAACAACGCGCCCAGGCAGAGCGTCGCTATTGAAAGACGACCACCGCTATTTTTACGAGTTGATGCATTCACCCCTGATTCCCCTTTTGTCCTAGCCCGGAAATTTCATAAAGTGTCGAGCTTCTCGCTCTGCTATTTTTTCGGCTGGCACGTTTTGTCGGCATATTCATGCTTATTGCATGGATCTGTCGACAAAATGCTGTCATGGCGGAAAAAGAGCTAGCGAGAAGCCGACGAGCGCTGTTCGCTTATTTTCGTACAGATCAAAAATCGAACACTTCAGTGTTTCCGCAGCCTCCAGCTAGGTCAAAGCGGCTTTATGAATTTTCCGGGCTAGAGACTGAAGAATCTGTATCGATTCAAGGGAGAATCTCGGCACTTGCGGCCTTCCCTTTAGGCAAGGCCGACCAGTTAACGTTAACGGAGAGTATTAGAAGTCAGAAACTCCAGAACGGGTTTTCCAGGTCGAGGTCGACAGGCTTGCCGTAGCCAGGCACTCGAATAGAGCTGTCACTGTAATCCAGATCCTCATTGTTCAGCACACCGGCACCAAACTGGTAGATTGGTGCGGCGCTGCCATCAAGCTGACTCTGCTCATAACTCTGCTGCTGATCCCTAGTGTCCTCAAGCTTATGCTGCCAGCTGGACAGGGTTTGACTGCCGTGCTTTGCTTTGAGCATCTCTTCGGTCACCTTCGGACTGAGCATCAGGGCGGTGGCATTGTTACCACCAAAGCCCTTGGCATTGATCAGGGCCATGTCCATACCACTGACACCGACTTCTTTATGATCCAAAAGGATATCCAGATCAGCCGCATGCACATCGGATGCAATGCCATTAATCGTGCGAATTCCAGGAATCCAGCCGTACTGCCAGACACCGAGGCTGGCCATGATCTGGTCACCAGCAGCTACGCCGATGGAATGTCCCACATAGCTTTTCACTGCCGCCACCGGCCAGCTGTCTATACCGAATACCCTGGCGGTTTCATCCAGAATATGAGACTCGGTCACCCTGTTCTGGGGTGTACCTGTTCCATGAGCCTGGACAAAACTTCGCTGACGCAGGGATTCTTCGCCAAGGATGGCGCGGCCAAGAGCGGCCGCCCGGGCAACAGTCAGATAGTTTCCGGCACCCGGAGCGGAAATGGATTTTTTGTAACCATCAGCATTCACGAAAACATCCGCGACAGCACCCAGAATTTCAGCGCCAGATTCAAGAGCCAGCTCGTCATCCATTAACACCAGATACTGGGAAGACTCGGCAATAGTGAAACCGGCATTGTCGGCAAAAGGACGACAGGCTCTACGCCAGTCTGGTTTATCGTCTGCAGCCAGACTATCCAGTTTACGCAGGGCGTCGTCAGTCGCCAGCGCGCCCATGGTGGTATAACCATCCATGATTTCCGGGGTGACAGGCGCTTCGCTGTTACCCACCACAACCACCCGGCGGCGACCACTGCGAATGTCATTGACAGCCAGTTGCAGGTTATACAGGAAGGTGGCGCAGGCCCCCATGCTGGTTCCCGTAGCCCCAAGAGAACCGAGGATATAGGCATTAATGAAATCCGCGGACATTTCCGCAAATCCCAGCGGGCACTGTTTGGAAGTCACCCTTTTGCCCAGCAACCTGGCCTGCAGCATGCCCCCATAACCGTTGTAATCCAGCTGACTCATGGCGCTGCCGGAATAAACGGCAATCTGCTCCGGAGACAGCCTGCCCTTGAGGGACGACCAGTCGAGGCCGGACGACATTATGGCATCCGAAGCGCCATAGACGGTCATGGCCAGGGAGCGGGGATGGTGCCGGGACTGATAGAGTTTTTCCGGGTTGAATCCAGTGGGCAGTTGTCCGGCGGCATTGACGGTGGCTGCTCGGCTGGCAGGCATCATCAGCTTTTGGGTTTCACTGATACATACCCGGACATAATTGCCATCTTCCAGGGTTTGAACCTGCCAACACTCAGGCAGTGGATCGGGCAAGCGGCGCTTCGGCAGAATCAGCTCAGAACCTTCACTGGCATTGATCGGGTGATGATAATACAGCGCTTCACTGTCAAACAGGTTGCCCTCCAGGTGGCGAATCAGTGTTCCGGCCAGGATGTCCTGCGGGGAAGTCTCTGCCGGCAGGTTTCTCAATCTGGCCAGCGCTGACAGGGTCTCGTCACTGACCTTTTGCTCCAGCTGATCAATGACCAGCCGGCGGTAACCGTGAAATCCTGAACTGCGTCCGGCCGGGCTGATTCCTCCCTGTGCGACGATAACGGGCAACCTGGACAAGATGGGTACTCCCTGAACAAACCAATTTTATGGAGCTAGTGTAATAGGATGCTTCTGAACTAAACTGGAC
>JBPCXN010000123.1:0-39978 GCA_051008495.1 Endozoicomonas sp.
CTTCAGGAGTGCATGGGCTGGTTCGCACATGTACTGAAGAAATCGGGAGAGCTCCCGGTATTGAAAAGCAGTCAAGAAGAATAGAGTTGCCTGTCCACAGAAAACGTCAGCTCTCAGGGTTTTACTAATGGCAAAACGTGATTATTACGAAGTACTGGACGTAGCAAAGGGTGCTTCGGACAAGGATATCAAGAAGGCCTACCGCCGGATGGCCATGAAGTATCACCCTGATCGTAATCCCGACGATCACGAAGCAGAAGAAAAGTTCAAGGAAGTCAACGAAGCCTTTGAAATCCTGTCCGATGACCAGAAACGTGCGGCCTATGACCAGTACGGTCACGCCGGTGTTGACCCGAACATGGGCGGCATGGGTGGCGCTGGTGGCTTCGGCGGTGCAGGCGGTTTTGGCGATATTTTCGGCGATGTTTTCGGCGATATCTTTGGCGCCGGCGGTGGTGGCCAGTCCAGGAGTTCCGTCCAGCGTGGCGCTGACCTGCGTTACCAGCTGGAGCTGAGCCTGGAAGAGGCGGTCAAAGGCACTACCAAGAAGATTCGCATCCCGACCCTGGTGGAGTG
Organism: Endozoicomonas sp.; assembly: GCA_051008495.1. GTDB lineage: Bacteria > Pseudomonadota > Gammaproteobacteria > Pseudomonadales > Endozoicomonadaceae > Endozoicomonas_A. Next base: position 577 of record JBPCXN010000123.1, read on the forward strand.
TAAAGGCTGTAACGGTTCCGGTGCCAAGAAAGGTACCGGCGCAACCAGCTGTACTACCTGTGGCGGTGTTGGCCAGGTACGTATGCAGCAGGGCTTTTTCTCTGTTCAGCAAACCTGCCCTGATTGTCGTGGCACCGGCAAGATGATTAAAGACCCTTGCCGTGAATGTCACGGTGAAGGTCGTGTCCAGGAATACAAGACGCTGTCCGTCAAGATTCCATCTGGCGTTGATACAGGCGATCGTATTCGTCTGGCCGGTGAAGGTGAAGCAGGAAGCAACGGTGGTCCTGCCGGCGACCTGTATGTTCAGGTCAGCGTTGCCGATCATCTTATCTTCCAGCGTGATGGCAAGCACCTTTACTGTGAGGTGCCGATTACTTTCGTAGATGCTGCCCTCGGTGGTGAACTGGAAGTGCCGACCCTGGATGGTCGCGTCAAACTGAAGATTCCGAAGGAAACCCAGACCGGTAAGCTGTTCAGGCTGCGTGACAAAGGTGTCACTCCTGTACGTGGTGGTAGTCGTGGCGACCTGATGTGTCGTGTGGTTGTGGAAACGCCGGTGAGACTGACTGAGCGCCAGAGAGAGTTGATGCGCGAGTTGAAGGATACTTTCGATGTTGAAGGTGAGCACCGTCAGTCTCCGAAGAAAACTTCATTTTTTGAAGGCGTGAAAAAGTTCTTCGACGATATGGCTTCCTGAGCCGCCCCCGCCTTTCTAATTCACTTCCCGGCTCTTCATGTCTTCATGGGGAGCTTTTTTTATCCCTTAAAAACGCTTTTGTCTGACCACACAGAGACAATAATCATATTTTCTTTGAATTTTCTCAGAAAGCAGCAATTCTTCAGGTGTCTGGTTTTTCTGCTGTATGGGGTGAAATTTTTTGATAAACACTAGGCTGTGGGTCTTGGATTGCTTGTCTGTCATTGGTCTGCTGGTTTTTCAAACGGGAGCTGTTGCCTGTGAACTCTGTAAAAACCCTTCATGCACAGACGGGAGTTGTCAGAAACGTTGGGAGTGCTGGGGCAGTAAATGCTCATTCTTCCAAAGGAAAGAGGCGTGTAAAAGTGACCAGAATGAGTTGGAGGAAGATGATGGTATCTCAGGAGGCTCTGATCCCGGGATTAGTGCTGGAACAGGTTTCGGGGGAGCTTTTCAGTCAGCGTATTCAGCTGGGGAAGGAGATGTGTTAGTGAATGGGTTGGCCGCAGGCCTCCTTGATGGCCTGAATACTAAACCCAAGCCATTTTTTGGGGGTGTCAGTATGGGGGCGGCATTTGTTGCCCTGGCTCCGAACAGGCTCCTTGCTGAAGAACCGTCAATTAGACAGCAGTGGGAGAAGAAAATTGCTGACATCAACAATCGCCCCCCTCGCAGTGCAGAGTGGATACGCGGCTGGTACGAGGCCTTGCAGTTTGCACTCAGTCACACTGTTGATGATTACCATTTCTTCCTTAATGCCGCCATAGCCCTGACGAAGTTAGGTAGATTTGCAGAGGCTTTGAGCATGTTGGAGCAGGCAGAAAGCAAGGCTAGAGAAAAAGGTGACCATAGACTTTTATATGGGGTAAGAAAACAGAGAGGTTTTATCCTGTATCTCAATAACCAGTTTTTTGAGTCTCTGGAGGTATATAGATCTGTAATTTTAGGGAATGCAGAGGTTTCTTCAGCAGAAATGTACTACTTGCGTACAATGATGACCTGGCTGACAAGAAACTATGAAGGTGTCACAGTTGACAGGCTCATGGTCTGGTATGATTCATTGACGGTAAGGTGCAACAAACCTGATAAGCGTTGACAGTGATCTGTTAGAGCCGGGAAAGGCGTAGGCGGCAGGGCGTGTGCTCCATTCTTGCGATCCAGCCCTCGCTGTAGCTAAGAATAAGAGTGGTTTGCGGTTTCTACTCAGACAGTTAGACTGTCCCCCTTCAATGCACAGCATCAGATAAAAAGGGTGAGGGAAATGTCCAGAATTGCCGTGGTGGGCGCTGCCGGTCGCATGGGGCGCATGTTTGTTGAGGCCATAGCAGCGGATGAGCGGGTTCTGCTCGGTGCGGCCATTGAGCGTCCCGGAAGCAGCCTGCTGGGCGTCGATGCCGGTGAGCTGGTTGGCGTTGGCAGTCTGGGGGTGGTTCTCACCGATAATCTGGAAGAAAAAAACAGCGACTTTGATACCGTTATCAATTTCACCACGCCGGAATTTACCCTGGCAAATATTGAGCTTTGCCGTAAGTACGGCAAAAGCATCGTTATTGGTACAACAGGGCTTAACGATGAGCAGAAGGCGCAGATGAAAGAAGCGGCGGCAGAGATTCCCATTGTTTTTGCCTCCAATATGAGCGTCGGTGTCAATCTGGTCTTCAAGCTGCTGGAAACCGCCGCCAGGATCATGGGCGAAGATGCCGATATTGAGATCATTGAGGCGCATCACCGCAACAAGGTGGATGCCCCGTCCGGCACAGCTCTGTCCATGGGGGAAATCGTTGCGGAAACCCTGGATCGTGATCTCGGGCAGTGTGCCGTCTATGGTCGTGAAGGCGTTACCGGCGTTCGAGACCGGGAAGCCATCGGTTTCGCCACTGTCCGGGCTGGTGATGTTATCGGGGATCACACGGTGATGTTCGCCGCAGAAGGCGAGAGGGTCGAGATTACCCACAAGGCCAGTAGTCGGGTTATTTATGCAAGGGGGGCTTTGCGGGCGGTTCGCTGGCTGCAAGGTCGAGAGCCTGGGCTGTATGACATGCAGGATGTTCTGGGGCTGCGTTGAACAGTCGTTTTGATCGGCTTTTTCTGGACGGATCAAAAACTTTGTGTTTAAATGCGAAAAATTTGCATCTAATTTGTTGTAGCAGTGGCAAAACGTCGTTTCCTGGGTAAAACAGCCCTTGTAAAGAGGTTCTGCAAGCAAGCGAGACAGTAGATAAAAGCGAGATGGTTATAAGACCTCTCGCTTTTTTTGGGCTCGGTCGCTGCACAATGATGGCAATTGTCGGGTGTCTGCCGGGCGGGTTTTTGATCCGGTTTCCGTTCAGACGTCTGCAAGCACTGTGCTGGAAGTATTGCTCGCAGAGCTGTGCTTCCACCTACAGGACGTATCAGGTTGAAGTTTGGAGAACCCATTGACTAAGTCAGCCATTTTGGCCCTGGAGGACGGTAGTCTATTTCGGGGCACAGCCATCGGAGCAGATGGCGATACCAGTGGTGAAGTTGTTTTCAATACAGCCATGACCGGCTATCAGGAAATACTCACCGACCCCTCCTATTCCCGTCAGATTGTTACTTTAACCTATCCCCATATTGGTAATACCGGCATCACTTCCCTTGATGAAGAATCCACCGAGATTCATTCCGCCGGTCTTGTGATTCGTGACCTTCCCCTTCTTGCCAGTAACTGGCGCCAGCAACAGTCTCTTGATGAATACCTGCGCTCCCGTAATGTTGTCGCCATTGCTGGTATTGATACCCGACGACTGACACGTATTCTGCGTGAGAAAGGGGCGCAGAACGGTTGCATCATGACTGCCGACAGCAACGGTCATATTGATGAGCAGGAGGCCATCAAGAAAGCCCGGGCATTTCCCGGCCTTAAAGGGATGGATCTGGCGAAGGTAGTCACAACTCCTAAGCCTTATGAATGGACAGAAGGAGTCTGGCAGCTTGAAGACGACAGTCACCAGGAAGTTGCCGAGCAGCCTTACCATGTTGTCGCCTATGATTTTGGCGTCAAGCAGAACATCCTTCGAATGCTGGCCCAGCGCGGTTGCCGCCTGACCGTAGTGCCTGCACAGACTCCTGCCAGTGAAGTGCTGGCGATGAACCCGGATGGCGTATTTCTGTCTAACGGCCCGGGTGACCCGGAACCCTGCCTGTATGCGATTGAGGCGATCCGGGAGATCCTGGATACCCGCAAGCCGGTGTTTGGTATCTGCCTCGGCCATCAGTTGCTGGCCCTGGCCAGTGGCGCGGATACGGAAAAGATGAAGTTCGGTCATCATGGTGCTAACCATCCGGTTCAGGATCTTGCGGCTGGAACGGTCATGATCACCAGTCAGAATCACGGCTTTGCCGTATCTGAAAGCACTCTGCCGGAACATGTTAAAGCGACGCACAAATCCCTGTTTGATGGCAGTCTCCAGGGAATTGAACTGACCGACAGGCCAGCTTTCAGTTTCCAGGGTCATCCGGAAGCGAGTCCGGGGCCTCACGATGTGGCGATTCTGTTTGACCGGTTTATTGAAATGCTGGCGGAACGCAAGACAGCATGATTGCAGGGCCGGCCAGGAGCCGGCCATCAGGGCCATAGACACCACGAATGAATTTCCCTGCCAGGCTTGAAGCCGGGCGCCACTCTGGCCGCGGGAAATTCAACGACTAGTTACGAGAGCGACGATGCCGAAACGTACTGATATTGAAAGCATCCTGATTCTGGGGGCCGGCCCCATCATCATCGGTCAGGCGTGTGAATTTGACTATTCCGGCGCTCAGGCCTGTAAAGCCCTGAAAGAAGAGGGCTACCGGGTCATCCTGGTGAATTCCAATCCGGCGACCATCATGACCGACCCGGCCATGGCGGATGCAACCTACATTGAACCCATCCGTTGGGAAACCGTCGAAAAGATCATTGAGAAAGAACGCCCCGACGCTGTTTTGCCGACCATGGGTGGGCAGACTGCCCTGAACTGTGCCCTGGATCTGCATCACAAAGGTGTGCTGGAAAAGTACGATGTGCAAATGATCGGCGCCAGCCGTGATGCTATCGACAAGGCGGAAGACCGGGAAATGTTTGACCGGGCGATGAAAAACATTGGCCTGGATACACCCAACTCCGGAATTGCCCACAGCATGGAAGAGGCTCATGGGGTTCTGGATCAGGTCGGTTTCCCCTGTATCATTCGCCCGTCGTTTACCATGGGCGGCTCAGGTGGCGGTATTGCGTATAACCGTGACGAGTTTGAAGAAATCTGTAAGCGCGGTCTTGATCTGTCGCCGACTAATGAACTGCTGATTGATGAATCCCTGATCGGCTGGAAAGAGTTTGAGATGGAGGTGGTGCGTGATCGTAACGATAACTGCATCATTGTCTGCGCCATTGAAAACTTTGATCCCATGGGGGTGCATACCGGCGATTCTATCACTGTCGCTCCGGCCCAGACCCTGACCGACAAGGAATACCAGATCATGCGCAACGCCTCCATTGCGGTGTTGCGTGAGATCGGCGTGGAAACCGGTGGATCCAACGTTCAGTTTGGTATCTGTCCAGACACCGGCCGCATGGTTGTGATCGAGATGAATCCTCGGGTATCCCGTTCATCCGCCCTGGCCTCCAAGGCTACCGGCTTCCCTATCGCCAAGGTGGCGGCAAAGCTGGCGGTGGGCTACACCCTGGATGAGCTGCGTAACGAGATTACCGGTGGCGTTGTTCCAGCGTCGTTTGAACCGGCCATTGACTATGTTGTTACCAAGATTCCACGCTTCGCCTTTGAGAAGTTCCCTCAGGCCGATGACCGCCTGACCACCCAGATGAAATCTGTGGGTGAGGTCATGGCCATTGGTCGTACTTTCCAGGAGTCCATGCAGAAAGCCCTGCGTGGCCTGGAAACCGGTGCAACCGGCTTCAACCCGATGGTTAGCCCGGAAACAGAAGGCGCCCTGGAGAAAATCAAGGCCGAGCTGGTAATCCCAAAAGCGGATCGAGCCTACTATGTGGCCGACGCTTTCCGTGCTGGCATGACCATGGAAGAGGTGTTCCAGCACTGCAAGATTGATCCCTGGTTTCTGGTCCAGATCCAGGACATCGTCCTCGAAGAGCAACAGCTGTCTGGTAAATCCGTAGCCGATCTGAATGCTGAGCTGATGTTCCGCCTCAAGCGCAAGGGCTTCAGTGATGCTCGCCTTGCTGAGGTGCTGGGTGTGGCCGAAGCGGAAGTGCGCAACTCTCGTCGCCAGCTGGGCATCAAGCCAGTCTTCAAACGTGTTGATACCTGTGCCGCAGAATTCGCATCTACGACAGCGTACATGTATTCCACATACGAGGAAGAGTGTGAAGCTGCGCCAACCGATAATGAGAAGATCATGGTTATCGGTGGCGGTCCTAACCGGATTGGTCAGGGTATCGAATTCGACTACTGCTGCGTACACGCAGCCATGGCCGCCAGGGAAGACGGTTACGAGACCATCATGGTCAACTGTAACCCGGAAACCGTGTCTACCGATTATGACACTTCCGACCGACTCTATTTTGAGTCGGTAACCTTGGAAGATGTGCTGGCCATCATTGATACCGAAAAGCCCAGAGGCGTTATCGTTCAGTACGGCGGCCAGACTCCATTGAAACTGGCACGCGCACTGGAAGCCGAAGGTGTGCCGATCATTGGCACCAGCCCGGAAGCGATTGATCGCGCCGAAGATCGTGAGCGTTTCCAGCAGATGATCCAGAAGCTGGAACTGCTGCAGCCTGAAAACGCCACAGTGCGCAGTGCTGAGGCGGCTATCGAAAAAGCAGCAGAAATTGGTTACCCGCTGGTGGTTCGTCCTTCCTACGTTCTGGGTGGCCGTGCCATGGAGATTGTAGCGGGTGAAGACGAGCTGCAGCGCTATATGAAAGAGGCTGTTCAGGTCTCTAACGACAGCCCGGTGCTGCTGGACTTCTTCCTGAACCGTGCCGTGGAAGTGGATGTAGATGCGGTTTCTGACGGTAAGCAAGTGGTCATTGGCGCTATCATGCAGCACATTGAACAGGCGGGTATTCACTCTGGTGATTCCGGCTGTTCATTGCCTCCTTACAGTCTGAGCCCAAGAGTCCAGGATGCCATTCGTCAGCAGGTGAAGGCCATGGCGCTGGAGCTGGGTGTTGTCGGCCTGATGAATGTTCAGCTGGCGGTCCAGGATGACCAGATTTATGTTATCGAGGTGAACCCAAGGGCTTCCCGTACAGTTCCGTTTGTGTCCAAGTGCATCGGCCTCTCCCTGGCCAAGATTGCGGCGCGGGTAATGATGGGTAAAACCCTGGAAGAGCTGGAATTCACCAAGGAAGTCGTGCCTCCCTACTTCTGTGTGAAAGAAGCTATTTTCCCGTTCAACAAGTTTCCCGGTGTAGACCCGATCCTAGGGCCTGAAATGAAATCCACCGGCGAAGTCATGGGCGTTGGAGCTTCCTTCCCTGAGGCTTATTACAAGGCGCAGCTGGCGGAAAACCTGAGTCTGCCGGACGGTGGCAGGGTGATTATCAGTGTCCGTGACCAGGATAAGCCGCTGGTTCCGACGCTGGCCCGGTTGCTGATGGATACCGGCTTTGAGCTGGTGGCTACCGGTGGTACGGCCAGAGTGATTGAGGAAGCGGGACTGCCTGTAACGATTGTGAACAAAGTCTCGGAAGGTCGTCCGCATCTGGTGGACAGTATTGTCAATGGTGAGATAGCCTTTGTGGTAAATACTACTGAGGGTCGTCAGGCGATAGCGGATTCCTATACAATTCGACGATCATCTCTGACCAACAAGGTTCTCTACACCACCACCATGGCGGGTGCAGAAGCCATTGCCCGGGCCATCGCCTTCGGCTCGGAGAAAACAGTCAGAAGACTTCAGGATTTGCACGAAGGTAAGACTGGATGAATCGATTTCCCATGACGGTGGAGGGCGAGCAGGCCCTCCGTAAGGAACTGGCCCACCTGAAAGGTGTGGAAAGGCCCCGTATATCTCAGGCCATTGCGGAAGCGAGGGAGCTGGGGGACCTTAAGGAAAATGCCGAGTACCATGCGGCACGTGAACAGCAGAGTTTTGCTGAGGGGCGTGTTAATGAGATCGAGGCCAAGCTCTCGAACGCCCAGGTGATCGATATCTCGGCTATTACCAAAACCGGCAAGGTTATTTTTGGTACGACCGTAGTTCTGATTAACCTGGACGACGACAAGGAAGTGCAGTACAAGATCGTTGGTGATGACGAAGCCAGCATCAAGGACAACAAAATCTCTGTCAATTCACCCATCGCCCGGGCCATGATCGGCAAGGAAGAGGGTGATGTGGTGGTAGTCAACACGCCTTCCGGTGGCGTTGAGTACGAGATTGATGAGGTCAGGCACGTCTGATTTGCATCTTGTGTCGCGCAGAAAAAACCCGGTAATTTTACCGGGTTTTTTTTGGTGGTGCGCCGAGTATGGCGCGTAGCGCCAAACGGCGCTGTTCCAGTACGAGTGGTGGCGGCTGGATGACTTGGGGGTGAAAGTCCTCTATCAGCCCGGCAAGGGGAATGATTAGCCGAACGGCAAGGGTGCCCATCATGAGGTGGAATCTGAAGAAAGCTGAAGGCAAAACACTGAACCGACGAACAGAATCGCATAGTAGGCGGTCGCAGTGGGTCTGCTGCTGCTTTCTATTGCCTGGGTGATTGGCCTGATCGAGTCCCTGCTTGCCATTCTGGAACACACCATTTCCGGCCGGGATCTGATCCTGTTTGGCGGAGGCTTATTCCTGCTGGCCAAAAGCACCCATGAAATTCATGCCTCTCTGGAAGGCGAAGAAGAACACCATTCTCCCACCAGCATTGCTGTGGCCGGATTTGCCATGACTCTGGTTCAGATTGCCCTGCTGGATATTGTCTTCTCACTCGACTCAGTCATTACCGCTGTGGGCATGGCCGAATATCTGCCGGTAATGATTATCGCCATTGTCATTGCTGTGATGATTATGCTGTTCGCTGCCAAGCCCATTGGCGACTTTGTTGATCGTCATCCCACATTGAAAATGCTGGCGCTGAGCTTTCTGATTTTAGTGGGGGTCTCCCTGGTGGCGGAAGGACTTTCCTTCCATATTTCCAAGGGCCACATCTATTTTGCCATGGCCTTCTCTTTAGGGGTAGAGATCCTCAATATCCGCAGCGCTCACAGGAAAAGACCAGATTCACAATCGGGCAAAAAACCATAATCAGGAATTCCCAAAATGGGCTCCCGGTTATGTGGAAACGTCTATTTCTTTACTTTCACTTCCCGTTATTCAGGTTGCTTATCACCTTTCGGTTGAACTATTTCATGATAATTCAAGTCCTTTCTCGAGCCACGACTATTTGCCCACACCCATGTAGCCATAGCCATTACATCAACCATCACACATGACTCATCTTGGCAAACCTGCTCTGATTCATCCTGCAAGAAATCTTTTGAAGTATCCTGATAATCATTTTCTGTGGTGTACTTATAAAACCTCTCTTGTGATTCTTCATAATACTGCCTGACTGCATATGGCGAGTATCCCAGGATCTCTTCCTGCATAATGGCGGGGTAAGGCGTCACAGACAGATCCGTAGCCAGCATTTGAGAGAGGATAGAAACAAGCTGCTGATTAACCTCTATACGCTCATAAGGCCTAAGGAGAGCAACAAAACGTGCCTGATGGTAGATTTCTTCCTGCCGTACCTGTATGCCTTCTTCGGATTTATCTTTTATATCCCATGTGCCCGCCTGAAGTTGTGAATTCAATCCACTGAACTTCGCTTTCAAAATATTTGAAAACCCACCCACAGGTACCAGAATCTTCAGTGTATAAGTAACAATAGCTTCAGGATATTCATACTCCGTCACTTCATCTGCCAGGTAAGCAACTCGTTCGTCTATGGACTGACTACCGGCATGGACCTGCTTGGGAGTGTTGCCATTAGTGTCCTTTTCTAAGACATCAACTTCAATACCATGCTTGCGCAGCTCTTCTGCGGTTTTTTTCAGCTCATATCTGCCAGCATCACTGCGTGTTTCTCTTTTTATTATTACAGCTTCAGTTCTAAAAGCCGCCTCAGGAAAAAAAGCCTTAACGGCCCCCGTCAACTCAGTAAGATCAATCTGCCCGTAGTTCGAAAAAAAGCCTTTCGAGGCATTTTTATGCTTCACAAAAATTGCATTGCACCTCTCATTGAATTTTTCCAGATCGTCAGGATCGACAGCATTCAAAGAAAACGATTGCACCGAAAGCCCAGGATGGCACCGCAGGTAGTAAGTCATTGAAGGCTGAATCAATGTCATGATCTCGGTAACCTCAAGCAAAGGCCTTTTCCTTTTCTTTGTCTCCGGAAGAGCTAGCTCGGACGTTTGCACGGTATCCGCACCCGCTCCTTCAGCCAAGGCAGTTCCGATAACAGCCGGCCCACTGGTTATTAAAAACGCTCCCAAAGCCACCATAATGGCCTGGTTCCAAACATTGTTTATCCCAGTCTTCATCACTACTCTCCTTTTTTGAAAAACAGATTAATTAGTGCTTTTATAAGATGACTGGCGATGAGATAGGTTCAGCCTATATGATGAAGGGTAGCTATTCAGTCTCCAGTGGTGTTTGTCAACAAAGTTGTCGCCTCTACTTTACGCTGCCTCTTTAATATGCGGCTCGTTATAAATGCCTGATCGCTCAGGATTTAACCAAACCTCATCCTTTAGTGACCAGCCTCGCGTCGATCGCTTACCCCATCTTTCAGGGGTTCTGGCTTTAGCCTGCTCCATCAGCTTCTCACGCTGACTCAGGCACTCTTTAGCCTGACCATAGTGCCTTTTGAAGACGTGACGAACTTCAAGCTACTATGTAGTGGTCAACTGGAAGTGGCCAGCAGAGATTGACAGACTGAATGGGAGCCAAGGCTCTCAGCCTTCAGTTATTTAATCTCTGATGCTTTCTGGTTGCAGAGTCTGTTGTGACTTTGCTCGACTCTGACGGGAAAATGCCTGCAACTTCTAAAACATGAAGCCAGCATTAATTTTTCCCTCATTGGCAATCACTGGAGTAATCGGTGAAAAAAGTTACAACTCTTGCTGCATCAGTGGCTATTATTTCCTCCTCCGCCATGGCTGGTGACTGGTTTGTTGGTATTGAAGTCGGAAAAACTCAAAATAATATTGAGGCTGCAGCAGAAGCGAGCACAGCAAATGGTGCAAACCATCAAAAGGTGCGCGATAAATACCATGACAAGAAAGCCGGGAGTAATAGTTTCGGTATTCGTATCGGTAAATACTTGAACGACAACGTACGGGTTTATGGTGCATACACCCAGGGCCGCTTCAAAGATTCTGGTACAAAAGAATTTAACAATACCGTCAAGTCTGTGGGCGGCAGCAAGTACAAGGTCAAAGATCAGAACAGCCTGATGTTCTCTGCTGACTATGTGTTCATGAAAGATTCTGTCTTCCGCCCCTTTGTTGGCGGTTCTCTGGGACTGGCTACGGTAGCCGCTTTTGACAAGTCCAGTACTGGTTTAGCTTACGGCGCTCAGGCGGGGGTGTTGTTCGCTGCTGGGCCAGTCGACCTTGAGCTGGGTCTGAAGTACAGAGCAAACAGCGCTAAGGTGCAGCAAACTGAAATTAGAGGCGCGTCGCTGCCTGGTGGCGGAGATATGCTGGGTTTTGAATTCAAGAACAAGAGTTCCAGCCAGGCTTACCTCTCTGCAGCCTACCGTTTCTGATTTCCTGCAAAGGGAGATAACAAATTGGCGGCTCAGGGAGAGCAGCCTGCTGGCATGACTATGTTGTGCCAGCACTTGGCCGGGTACCCGAACCCGGTCAGACAGATCGCTGAAGCAGGATGTTTTTGCCTTCTGGTGCCAGGAATAATGCCTCTTCGTTATTCCCGGCGCTCGCTCTTCTTTAAAGTGAGTGTTATGTGTGTGTTATGTGTTTTTAGCCCGGAGCTGGTCCGGGCTTTTTTTCGTGCGCCAAATGGCGCTGTTCCCGTACGAATGGTGACGGCTGGATAAGGCGTCACCTGCGCAAGGTTCTCTGGCAGCAATGGAAGCGCACTTACACGCGGGTCAAAAGGCTGATGCGACTCGGAATCGAGAGGAAAGGGCATGGAGGAGTGTTACGAATAGGCTTGGAGCATGGTCGAGCGCGGGGGCTTCGCACATGAATCAGGCACTGCCCAAGAAACTGTTTGATCGAATACGTTTGATATCGCTGGTTGATTACAGTCATCGGCTCAAGTGTTTAACGTGAACCGCCGTGATACGGAACCGTACGTCCGATGATGTGAGAGGATGGTAAGAGCAATCTCACCTCCTGCTCAATACGGGTAGTCATTCCGGAATAAGTATGGCTGCAGAATAACACCGGCTATAGAGCTGGTGTCATAAACCCAAGGAACTGCTATTGCTTACTTTTTTTCTTTTAAAGGAGGGCATGGTCGCAGCAATATGGAAGTCAGCAGAGGGTAAGGATTGACTTCAGCTGATAAAGACGTGGAGCTGTGTATGGTGAACAGGCCGCTAAGAAGCAGAAGTCGGGAGGGAAATGTCGAGATTCTTTCGGGAATAAACAAACCCGGCAGATAGCCGGGTTTGTATAACACTGTTAACCGTTTCAGAAGGTGAACGCTACACCGACTTTCACTGCATCTTTACTCTTGTACTTGCCAGTCTTGATAGCATCTCTCTGACCTTTGTCTTCAACGGAGAATTCAGCATAAGGGGTGAACTTGTCGAAATCTGTGTATGACAGCTTGATTTCGTGAGTATCAGAGGACTTCTTGCCACCAGCCAGAAGGAATTGATCCTGCTTGGCTTTTTTGTGTACCCAGTTGTATTGAGCGGTGATGCTCTCGAAGTGGTAGCCCACAGTCAAGTCGGTTCTGTGAACTTTTCTGTACTCTTCGTCTTTCTTGCTAGTCTGGCGCATGGACTCTTCGCCGCCTACTTCATAACGGTAACGGGCAGCGGCATATAGACCGAAATCAGAGTTCCACCCACCCTTCAGTTCAACCTTCGTGGTGTCTACATTGCGGAATGCATGGCCACCGTCTGGCAGTTCTCCATAGGTCTTGCCCTTAAGATACTTTGTGTAAGAAGCACCTGGCTCCAGGTAGAAGTTCTCATTGATGTCGTAACGGTACTTGACGGTGGCGGTAAATTCCTTGGATTCCTGGGCCGCTTTGTCGACTACGTATTCACCCAGAACAGTAAAACCATTGAATGCGGCACCTGCTTCCAGGGCAATATCACTATTCTTGATATTGAAGTCAGCGACACGGGTTACGTCAGAAAAAGCAGGCAAAACGGCGCCAGCAGCTAAAGCGAAAGCCAGAGCTTTGGTTTTCATTTGTCCCTCCATAGGGGGTTTGATTGTGAGAAGAATTGGCAAAAAAAGTTTAGCTTTTCTGAAAGCTGCTGCACTTTTTGTTGTTCTTGTCGCTTTCCAGCTTCAACGAAGCCAAACCTGAAGTGATGATATGGATGCTCTGGGAAGACGGCATTTCAAGGCCTGATTTGCAATAGCTGTGTTTTTGTGTTAGTGGGGGTGTGGTGTTATTCAATTGGAAAATCATTGGAACGGGTCAGCTCTGCTGCTTTGCGGAACAAGCTGATCATGGAATATTGATAGCCAATTCTATCTTCACTTGGGAAAGTAATTTCGCCAATGTACCTCGCTGATGGATTTTTAAGTGCGGGCCCATTAAGAGCGTATTTCTGGCCGTCATGTAACACATACAGAGCAAAGCCTTCCCGTTTGGCAATCACTTTATCAACTCTTAATGGCCAGGGAGCATCAATATCCCTGGCCGTTATGGTCAGTGAAGGTGAGCAGGAGAATCCCAGCAATATAAAGGGCATGATGAGAAATATCAGGAGCTTGCCTGTGCCTGACATGTTGTTTTTGAATGAAGTCTGCATTGATGCTTCCTGTGAGTGTCGGAAAATGTCGTGATTCTAGTGACAGTGTCAGTCAGGAAAAATGCAGAGTCTGTAAAGGAAAGGTGGCGGGTTAATTGCTGTGGTGATGACTCGTCCATGAGTCTTGTGGAATGTTGACGAGAAAGGATTAAGAAGCTGTCTCTCCTGAGTGCTGTGATTATGATGGCTATTGAGTTCAGCTGGACTACAGGCTATCGGGAGTCAGATCCAATATAGATTCTGCATTTTTTCTGATGAGCAGGGATTCTGTAATCAATATGTCAGCTTGCACTGCTTCTAGGCAGGAGAGAATATCTTCAAGGTCTACGGGCTCTGTCTTCTGTTTAAGGGCAAGGTTGAGCACGTGCAGTTTTGAGTCAGCCTTTCTTATTTGGCTGAGAGCTTTCTGCTCCCGGTTCTTATACGTCTTTATCGTGTCAATAATATTGGTATGCATTGCTGGTCTGTTCCATCAAGCAGGTTAAGTGATCGACCTTGCTACTGGTGGGGCTGACAGGGGGCAGCTCTTTGAATACGAAAGTAGAGGGTGTCGATATTTCTTAGTGACAGTATGGTGATTTGCTCAGTGTGGGGCGATACAGACTCTGTTGTAAAAAGTGTCGGAGTTTCCCTGTCCTGCTTGATCAGGTTTGGTTCCAGTGTGCAGTGATCTTTTCGATAAGAAACTGCATCACTGGGCCGGGCTGGCGGCCTGAGCGCCACACCAGCCCAACAGGCCAGCGATATACGGCAAGTGGATGGTTCAGTATGACCAGATTGCCCGTCCTGATGCCATCAATGGCCAGGGACCTGGGACAGATGGTCCAGCCCAGTCCCCGGCAAACCAGTTCCAAAGCGGTGGCATAGCTGGACACCTGCCAGAAGTTTTCTGAAAACCTCCGGTCAGGAGCGCCAGGGTTGTGCAGGCGCGGGGAAATCTGGCGGTAACAGTGGAGATCGGGAACGTCCAGGCTTTCATAACCGGCCAGAGGGTGCTCGACGCTGCATACAGCAACGAAATCATACTGGCCTATTTGTCTGCAGGAAAAATGTTGAACATCGGGGGCTGTCAGGCCGGTGTATGCCAGATCAATCTCTCCCGCTTCAATGCGGTTCAGAAGCTCATCATCAAAAGCGACCTTGATGCTGATATTGAGAGAGGGAAACCGGCCTTCTAACTCCTCCAGGACATCCGCCAGAAATACCTGCTCAATACTTTCTTCAATACCCAGTGTGATGGTTTGCTCATCTTCCAGCTGTATGCTGCTGACTTTGCGCTGCAGAAGACCGGAAGTGGCCAGCAGAGATTGACAGACTGAAAGAAGTGACTGCCCTTCGGGAGTGAGCGTCGGTGTATAACCTGACCGGTCAAACAGGCAGATGTCCCATTCATCCTCCAGGGCTGCGATCCAGTTGCTGACCAGCACCCTGGGCTTGTTCATCTTTCTTGCGGCGGCTGAGATTGAGCCGGTCTCCTGTGTCAGCAGGAAGGCCTGTACAGCTTCGAGTTTCATCTCCGTTTCTCCGGTATGAAAAGAAAGCTCTGCATTTTATTCAGACTTTGGCGTTGAATGCATGAGGATCAATCCGACTGGTATTATGTGTAGTTCTTTTGTAGCAGGATATGAGGATTTTCTGGGTAAAGTGCTGCAAAAATATTGCAAAATTGTCGGTGCCAATGAGAGTGGGGTGATTGTTCCAGGCAGCAATCTTTTTACGACAAGTGTCGAGGAATTCATTCAGGTTTTGCTGAATATGCCACTGTTTGAGCAATGAACTTAAGAGCTGGAATCTGTCCTTGATCCGCATAAGCCCGGCTTAATCAGCCGGGCGCTTCATACTCAGAAACTTTTTACATTGGACAGGCCAGGCTTGGCGTCCTTGTTTTCCCGGTAGATCAGGGCGATGTTGCCGATGGTCTGAACCAGTTCCGCTTCCGTCTGGTTGCAGAGCTCTACGATCAACTCTTTTTTGACTTCACGGTCGCCTACGGCAAACTTCACCTTGATCAGTTCGTGATCATGAAGTGCGCGCTGGGTTTCCTCAACGACACCTTCTGTCATGCCCTTGGCGGCGACCATGACCACGGGCTTGAGTTTGTGGCCGAGGGAACGGAAATGTTTTTTTCGATCTGATGATAAGCTCATGATTGTGCAATCCTGGGGATGGCCAATACAATTGGCCGCTCTCGGTTGTATGGACTGTGACCGGCCAAAGCAAATGGGTGTTCCGGCAGGTGGCTGACGGGCGATGGGAGGGCGGCCAGCGGATACGCTTTTCTGCAGGGCGGAAAGTGTAAGCGGATGGTAAATGTTGCCGTTCCCGTTTTGCCGTCAGTACTTATTGGTAACAGCCGGTCAAAAGTTCATTATTGTACTTTATTTTCTTTGACTCACAAGCAACCTGCTGCTGAGACAGACTCATTCAGGACTGACTATGGCTCGTTCAAAAAGCAGCGCCCGCTGGCTTCAGGAGCATTTTGATGATCAGTACGTCAAGCGCTCCCAGGAAGATGGCTGGCGTTCCCGTGCCAGCTATAAGCTGTTGGAAATTCAGGAGAAAGACCGCCTGTTCAAGCCGGGAATAAAAGTGGTGGATCTGGGTGCCGCCCCCGGTGGCTGGTCCCAGGTGGCGGTAGAGCTGGTGGGAGACAGTGGCCGGGTTGTCGCTTCTGATATTCTTCCCATGGATAACATCGCCGGTGTGGACTTTGTTCAGGGTGACTTTACTGAAGACCATGTTCTCGAAGAAATACTCAGTACTATCGGTGCTGACCAGGTAGACCTTGTAATTTCCGATATGGCCCCCAATATGAGTGGAGCGTTGTCCGTTGATCAGCCAAAGGCCATGTACCTTGCTGAGCTGGCGCTGGATCTGTCCAGGCAGGTTCTGAAGAAGAACGGTGCATTCGTGACCAAGGTGTTCCAGGGAGCTGGGTTCGAGGAATATCTGAAGGACATGCGTTCGTCCTTTGGCAAGGTGCTGACCCGCAAACCACAGGCTTCCAGGGCGCGTTCCCGGGAGGTGTACCTGCTGGGCACGGGTTTCAGGTCATCCTGAACAGGGAGCCTGACAGAGAATAGACAGGTCGGCCTAAAGCCCAGGAAGATCGGCCACTTTTCGATAGAAAGCGGCTGAGAGTCTCACTGAATGTGTTTAAATAGGTTAACTATTCGCACAAATTCAGTGAAAAATCTGACACGATCTACTGAACTTTATGCTCGACCGCTATTCTCGGTCAGGCTCCTAGGCTACATATACCTTAAAGCGACCAGGGCTGCCGGGCTATAGAAGTTTTCTATGGCCTCCATAGGCGGCTGATGACTGTCACCTGTTGCCTCATTCGTGTATGGTTACAGGTGCGGATTAACTAAAAGAGAGTAGAGCCGGTAAACATGCCCTTTCACACCGTTCACCACAGGCTTCAGTACGCTCAAGTGAGGGTAGCCCTTTGAATGATATGGCAAAAAATTTGATTCTCTGGGTCATCATCGCCTTGGTGTTGCTGACCGTATTCAAGAACTTTGACGGAATGCAGACGTCCACGCAGAAGGTCAGTTATTCTGACTTTGTCAGCATGGTAGAAAATCGTCAGGTCAGCAAAGTTGTCATAGATGGCTACAACATCACCGGTGTACTGAGCAGCAGCGAGCGTTTCGAAACCAACCTCCCGCCCGCCGTTCCTGATAATAAATTGATGGATGAACTGCTGCGCGGTAACGTCCAGATCGAATCCAAACCCATTGAAAAGCAGAGCATCTGGATACAGTTGCTGGTAGCCAGTTTCCCGATACTGGTCATCCTGGCTGTGTTCATGTTCTTTATGCGACAGATGCAAGGTGGCGGCGGCGGTCGCGGCGGCCCCATGAGTTTTGGCAAGAGTAAGGCCAGACTGCTGTCGGAAGATCAGATCAAGACCACTTTTGCTGATGTGGCAGGTGTTGAAGAAGCCAAGGAAGACGTACAGGAACTCGTGGATTTCCTGAAAGATCCGGGCAAATTCCAGCGTCTGGGCGGTCGTATTCCTCGCGGCGTACTGATGGTGGGCCCTCCGGGTACCGGTAAGACTCTGCTGGCAAAAGCCATTGCCGGTGAGGCGAAAGTACCGTTCTTTACTATCTCCGGTTCTGACTTTGTTGAAATGTTCGTCGGTGTGGGTGCGTCCCGTGTCCGCGATATGTTTGAACAGGCCAAGAAGCAGGCGCCATGCATTATCTTTATTGACGAAATTGATGCAGTCGGTCGCCATCGTGGCGCCGGTATGGGCGGTGGTCACGACGAGCGTGAGCAGACCCTTAACCAGTTGCTGGTTGAAATGGACGGCTTCGAAGCAAACGACGGTATCATTGTTATCGCCGCTACCAACCGTCCAGACGTACTCGACCCGGCGCTGCTGCGTCCCGGACGTTTTGACCGCCAGGTAGTGGTAGGTCTTCCGGATATTCGCGGTCGTGAACAGATTCTCAAAGTACACATGCGCAAGGTTCCGGTGGCTGACGACGTCAAGCCAGCATTGATTGCCCGTGGTACTCCCGGTTTCTCCGGTGCCGATCTGTCCAACCTGGTCAACGAAGCTGCCCTGTTCTCTGCCCGCTTTAACAGGCGCATGGTCGGTATGCAGGAGTTTGACCTGGCCAAAGACAAGATCATGATGGGCGCCGAGCGCAAGTCCATGGTCATGAGCGACAAGGAAAAGAGCAACACCGCTTACCACGAAGCCGGTCATGCCATTGTTGGTCGACTTGTGCCAGATCATGACCCGGTCTACAAGGTGAGTATTATTCCACGTGGCCGCGCCCTGGGTGTAACCATGTTCCTGCCGGAAGAAGATCGTCACAGTCTGAGCAAACAGGCGTTGATGAGTCAGATCTGTTCCCTGTTTGGTGGGCGAATTGCTGAAGAGATGACATTGGGCAAGGCGGGTGTAACAACCGGGGCGTCAAACGACATTCAGCGTGCCACTCAGATCGCCCGCAACATGGTTACCAAATGGGGCCTGTCTGAAAAGCTTGGCCCGCTTCAGTACGATGATGAAGAAGGTGAGGTTTTCCTCGGCAAGAACTATGGCAGTGGTGGTGGACGCATGAATGTGTCCGGTGAGACTGCCAGGCTCATCGACGAGGAAGTGCGGGGTCTGATTGACGACTGCTACACCATCGCTGAAAAGCTCCTCAAGGACAACCGTGACAAGCTGGACCTGATGGCCGATGCTCTGATGCAGTATGAAACCATCGACAGTGACCAGATTAATGACATCATGGAAGGCAGGAAGCCTCGTCCACCAAAAGACAGTGGCGATTCCGGCAACGGCAACGACGATGGCGTCAAAGCCGAAGCGGCTCCTGAAGAGCAGGACAAGCCTGCTGCAGAGGAAGATTCTGCTGACAGTGATAAAAAGGACGGCTCTATCGGAGGTCCGGCCGGAGAGCACTGATCGGTTGCTGATCCTTTAAGTCCAGAGCGGGCAGGTACTAACCTGCCCGTTTTTGTATGTGGGAATTAGAAATGAAAACGCTGGATGGTGCTGGAAGAGTGTTGGGGTTAGACCGGACGCTGGTGATGGGGGTGTTGAATATCACTCCTGACTCTTTTTATACCGGCAGTCGCTATCAGGGTTTGGATGTTGCGCTGAGTATGGCTGAGACCATGCTGAATGCGGGTGCGGATATTCTGGATGTGGGGGGCGAGTCTACCCGTCCCGGCGCGGGCGGTGCCCCGAATTGCCAGCAGGAGTTGGATCGGGTTGCGCCGGTGGTAGAGGCGCTGGTGCAGCGCTTTGATGCAGTGGTATCTGTTGATACAAGTTCAGCCCAGGTGATGACTGAAACCTGTAAGTTGGGTGCGGGCATGATTAATGACGTCAGAGCCCTGTGCAGGAAAGGGGCTCTTGAGGCGGCAGTCAGAACTGGCCTGCCGGTGGTATTGATGCACTCTCTGGTCGATCAGCCGGCTCCCGGATTCGTTCCTCATTATGACAATGTTGCTGACGAAGTGTGTGAGTACCTGCTTCAGCGGGTTGCTGAGTGTGAACGGGCCGGTTTGGCAAAAGAAAAGATCCTGCTGGATCCGGGTTTTGGTGGGGGGATGTTTGGTAAGACCCCTGGATACGACCTCTCGCTGATGAAAAATTTACACAAAGTGACTGACCTTGGGTTTCCGGTGCTGGCCGGAGTTTCCCGTAAGTCAGTCATAGGCGCCGTACTGGATAAGCCGGCGGAACAGAGGCTGGCAGGCAGTCTGGCAATGGCTGCGCTGGCGGCGCAGGCGGGCGCACGGATTATTCGTGTGCACGATGTTGCTGAGACTTGCGATGCAATCCGTATGGTGGAGGCCGTTCGTCTGGCTGATTAATACTCTGCAGAGATTCTCTGGTCGGAATCGTCATGGGCATGATCCGGCCTGTAGCTGATTAATAAACGTTCAAGGTTTTGTTATGAGTCGCAAATATTTTGGTACTGACGGCATTCGTGGCAAGGTGGGTGAATTCCCCATTACGCCGGATTTTGTCCTGAAGCTGGGTTGGGCTGCCGGCAAGGTTCTGGCAGCGGAGGGTGAAGGCAAGGTGATGATCGGCAAGGACACCCGTATCTCGGGCTACATGTTCGAGTCTGCACTGGAGGCCGGTCTTTCTGCAGCAGGGCTGGATGTTTGTCTGACAGGGCCGATGCCGACACCGGCCATTGCTTATCTGACAAGAACGTTTAATGGTCAGGCGGGGATCGTTATCAGTGCTTCCCATAACCCGTTTTACGACAATGGCATAAAGTTTTTCGCCGGTGATGGCACCAAGCTGTCCGATGAGGTTGAGGCTCGGATTGAAGAGTTGATGGATGGTGATATCGAGGTGGTGGATTCGGCCAGTCTTGGCAAGGTAACCCGTCTTGATGACGCTGCCGGTCGTTACATCGAGTACTGCAAGGCCAGTACCTCGCACCAGTTAGATCTTCGAGGCATGAAAATTGTTATCGATGCCGGTCATGGTGCCACCTACCAGGTAGGACCTGCTGTGTTCCGCGAGCTTGGTGCTGAAGTCATAGCCATGGGTGTTGCACCGGATGGTGTCAATATCAACAAAAATGCCGGCTCAACCAAGCCTGAAGGGTTAGCTGAGGTCGTGCGGGAAAAGGGCGCTGATCTGGGTATAGCGTTCGACGGTGATGGTGACCGGGTCATCATGGTAGATGGTGAGGGCGATATCGTTGACGGTGATGAGCTGCTGTTCGTTATTGCTTTAGATCGCCAGCAGCATGGAGAGCTTCAGGGCGGTGTTGTCGGTACCCTGATGACAAACCTGGGAATGGAGAAAGCCCTGGAAGAAAAAGGCATTGCCTTTGCCCGTGCCAATGTCGGAGACCGTTATGTTAATGAAATGATGGTGGCCAATGGCTGGGAGGTTGGCGGTGAATCTTCTGGGCATATTATCTGTCGGGATGTCTCTACGACAGGTGACGGAATTGTTTCTGCCCTGCAGATTCTGAAGGCGGTGATTCGCTCTGGTAAGCCTCTGTCTGAACTGCGTGCCGGTATGAAGAAGTTTCCGCAGATTATGGTCAATGTAAAGGTAAAAGTGAAGTCGGATACCCGTCAGATACCGGCTATTGTTGAAGCCGTTGCCACATCTGAAAAAGAGATGGCGGGCCGGGGTCGGGTGCTGCTAAGGCCTTCAGGCACGGAGCCGGTTATCAGGGTGATGGTTGAAGGTGAGGATGCCGTTGAGGTTCGTCGTCATGTCGATCGTCTGGCGGAAGTGGTTCGGACGGAGATGGTCTGACTGATCAAGGGAGTCAGGCGGCTCCTTTATTTGTCAGGCTCTATGATCAGCTTCATCATCCAGGCCAAGGGTATCAGCTATTCGTTCCCAGCAACTCTGCCTGTTTCCTCCGCGCCCGGCTTTCATCCAGGCTTTCCAGGCTTCGGAAGAGTCGGGCAGTACCTGAATATTGACGGTTCCCCTATGGCTATTCATGAACCAGCCGCTGTCGCTCTCATGGCACTCACCGATAAGCTCATGCACTGGTTGCCCAAAAGCGAAGGGGTCATCCCAGTCCAAGCTGGCAAAGGCTATTCCTTTCGCGGTATCGAATACGTGGGCGGGAATGTATCTTAAGCCATCTGGCATGATAATCTTGAGAGTGCTTCCCTGTGCGCTGGATTTACCCGGGGTCATAAAACCTCTCCTTTCTTTGCCCTGTATCAGTAACTGCTTTTAGAAACTGTTCAGAAATTGATGACCGGTGGATGCTAATAATCAGTCCGTACAAATGTACGATAGATTTGCTCCATTTCTTCAGGGAGTTGAGGCGCCTTAAGCTGTTCTGAGGTGACCACAACATCCTCAAATGGCCTGCCATCATCTGTCGTGGTTCGGCTTTGTTGATGAAAGGCAGCGATAATTTCTTTTTTTTGTCGTTCATTTGCTACAACTATGTACTCAAGGTCAGAATATAAGCTCAAAGCATCCTTGATCATGGTTTCATTCCCTATAAGATTTGCGGCCGTACACATCAAAAGCTCATCAACGGTTTTAAGCTGCCATTCTTGGCGGTGTGCTTTTGTTGCGTTGCCATCTGAATCATTTCTGTAGCTCACAGCATCAAGCCTTCCCACAAGATGAGGTTTAAACAGTAAGCGGGCTTTTCTCGAAAGATCTATTTGGTAGGCATCCTGCCTTGTTCTGATGCGGGTAAACACAGAATCTCCCCCTCCCGAAAGCATATCCGAACCTACACTTTGCCCCTTGACTTTATTGCCTCTTATCATTCGCTCAGAGGCAGAGTTTAGCTGCCCTCCGGAGCGAATGATGTCGCACAGCACCCCAGCCGAGCCACCCTGGTGAGGCCCCCCGTAAACATCATGGGTCAGGACTGTGTGCTCTGCGAACATCGGGTATTTGGGGTCTCCCATTATCTCAGGCCTTAAGCGCATGAGTCGTCCGTCGGAATACAAGCCTTCAGGGCTGTAAACTGGATTATTTCGACTCAGGTCCACCTTGAGCTTCTCACTCAGGATTCGCGCTTTTTCTTTTAGTCTTTCCTGCTGATCCTCCATGGCGCCAGCATGGGCGTAGCCTTCGTCATCGTTGAGCTTGTTGATAGATGCTATCTGGTCCAGATAGCTCTCTTCCATGGTTTCAGCGGAAGTCGGCTTAGCTTCAATGCCCAGTGTTGTCATTACTTCGAGTATTTTTTGTTTTCCATCGTTAGCTTCCTGGCCAGGAGGGGCTTCTATGACCACTTTGCCTCTCAGGGTGAAAGGGGTATCTGGCGATGGCATCCAGATGGAGACTTTACAGTCATCAATCTGAAGCGTGCGGCTATTCAGGTTCAGTACTTCATTAGGTGTTCGAAGGCTATGAGAATTTGCCCGGAGGTCATAGCTTTCCTGGGGAATGCTCCAGCTTTCTTCCTCTACTATAGCGACCTCGAATGCTGGAGCGACTGGCAGGGTAAACTTTTCCTTCGTCGCCCTGGGTACACTCTCTTGTAACCTGTCTATAAGCTCTTTGCAGTAGCTATCCAGGGCAGCGAGGTCGCTCTCGGGCCGCTTCCCGTTTACAACTTCCCATGTCATGGTTTTTTTGACATCCTGATAGTCCTGAAGGACAGCGTATCCCTCGAGCCTCAGTTTATGACTGTCAATACGGTCTTTACCATTAACCATGTCGGAAAACGCCTTGACCTTTGTTACGAATTTCCCTGGGTCAACAGGGGTATGGCGGGTTTGTCGGAGTAGTGATTCGCCATCCATTTTAAAGGTACACTTGACGGATGACCCGCCCTCAGAAGGGCTGGTCTGAAAAAAATGAACACTCTGTCCCTGGATTGCAGAACCATCAATAAACTCGACCCCTCCGGTTCTATCCTGCCGACCTAGCTCACGCTGTCCTGTGTCATTGTCATCCAGCTCAATTACCCCGCCGGGAAGAGGCTCTGCCTTACGAGCCTGGATCGGCGTATTTTCAGTTTTCCCAGGCCAGAGGTGTTTTAAGAGGGTGATGAGTTTTTGTGGGATAAAGAGGCGCCAAAGAGACCACTTTTTTTCCTTTGGCTTGTCAGTCGAAACCTGAGGTGGGTTTGAATGATTAAGCTCTGGCTTAGCATGACTTTGCTGTAATCTCAAAGACATAGAACCAACCCTTCCTGAGTTGTAGCCTGCCAATCTACCGGCTGACAGCGTTAAACTGTAACGAGCCGCCATTAGCAAAAAAAAACTGCTGATTTCACGTCCACGAAGTTGTTATAACCAGTCTTGCAAAAAAGCGATAGCCATTTTGAAACCAGTTGGCGATAGCCCGTTTATCGACAGTTTCCAGAACTAAATGAGCCAGCTTTCGCATTAACTCAGGTGGCTGATGCAGCCCATTCTGTATCTTTCGTTGTAGCTGGCGGGCCTGGTTCCAGGGCTTGACCGGTAGACATGGTGAATCGCTGTTTCTGTCCTGCAGGATCTGAAATCGGCGGCTCGTTATGGCAAGTCCCAGTTTGCCGGAAGAGATAGCATAGCTGCGGTATCATCCAGTTGTATAATCCATGGGTCTGGGTTAGTATGCCGACCTCACGAATGTTGAGGTAAGCAGTATGCGTCAGCCGCTCGTAGCCGGTAACTGGAAGATGAATGGTTCCTCCAAAAGTAACCGGGCATTACTTGAGAAGCTAACAGCAGGTCTGGAAACCAGTGCAGAAGTTCTGGTGTGTCCTCCGTCTGTTTATGCTCAGCAGGTTCGTGATCAACTGGCCGGTTCTGCAGTGAAGGTCGGGTTGCAGAATGCATCCCATCAGACTTCCGGTGCCTATACTGGTGAAGTTTCGCCTCTGATGGTCAAGGATCTGGGTCTTGAGTACGTGATCATTGGCCATTCGGAGCGTCGCTCACTCTATGGTGAGAAAGACGAGGATGTTGCTGCGAAATTCTGTGCTCTGGTGGATAATGGCTTAGTGCCTATTCTCTGTGTGGGTGAAACCCTCGAAGAGCGCGAAGCGGGTGATACCATGAAAGTGGTAGCTACCCAGGTAGAAGCAGTGCTGCGGGCTGCCGGTCCGGAGCGTCTGACAAACTATGTGATTGCCTATGAGCCTGTATGGGCTATTGGAACCGGTTTGACAGCAACACCCGAGCAGGCGCAAGAAGTGCATGCCGAGATTCGTGAGCTGCTGAAGAAGTATGATGATACTATGGCAGTGAAAACGCGAATTCTCTACGGTGGTAGCATGAAGGCGGCTAATGCGGCCGAGCTGATCGCTCTTCCTGATGTGGATGGTGGTCTGGTTGGTGGCGCATCTCTGGTGGCTGAAGAGTTCCAGGCGATCTGTCACGCTGCGGGATAGTGATGGAAAGTATAATACTGATTGTTCATGTTCTTGCCTCTGTTGGAGTGATCGGTCTGATCCTGTTGCAGCAGGGCAAGGGCGCTGAGACCGGTGCCAGTTTTGGTTCCGGTGCGTCGCAAACCGTTTTTGGTAGTCAGGGTTCTGCTACCTTTATGAGTCGGACAACGGCTCTGCTGGCAACGGTGTTTTTTGTGACCAGCTTCTCTCTGGCCATGGTTGCCAGGCAGAAAGCAAACACAGTGGCGGATGCCGGTGTGCCTGTCGTAGTGGAAGAAGTGGTGCCTGCAAATGACGCGCCAATTGCTGCGAAAAAGGGTGCAGAAAGCGACGCGCCTGTGTTAGAATCCAAACCCGTCGAAAGCGACGAGCAGGATAAAGAGCTGTCCCTGCCTCAGTAAATAGATGTAGGGATAGCGTCAGCCGAAGTGGTGGAATTGGTAGACACGCTGTCTTGAGGGGGCAGTGACCGTTAGGTCGTGCGGGTTCAAGTCCCGCCTTCGGCACCACTCTTCAGATGAAGAGTCAGATGAAGAGTCAGAGAGAGGCTCTTATGTGAGTTTCATGACATAAGAATGGAGTGTCTGTGGTCGGGTTGTTAGCTTCCCATACTGGCAGTATACTTAAAGAGTTTTGATGCGGGGTGGAGCAGCCTGGTAGCTCGTCGGGCTCATAACCCGAAGGTCGTTGGTTCGAATCCAGCCCCCGCTACCAACTATTAAAGCCCCTCTTTAGGGGTTTTTTATTAGGTAGCGTAGCTAGTTGCGTCCAGCCGGAAAACTGGAGGCATGAAAGACACAGGGCTTTATAGCCCTTTTTTTGTTTTTGCAGACAGGGTTTCCATCGTGGCAGGTAAGCAGTCGCAGCTGGAGGCGTTAATCGGGCCTGTTGTTGAATCGCTCGATTATAAGCTCTGGGGAATTGAGTTCAATTCCCGGGGCAGACATTCGCTACTCCGAATTTATATTGATGCCCTGGACAGTGACAGTGGCATCTCTCTGGAAGACTGTGAAAAAGTCAGTCGCCAGGTGAGCGGGATCCTTGATGTAGAGGACCCGATCAGTGAGGAATACACCCTTGAAGTGTCCTCACCCGGTGTCGACCGTTTGTTGTTCACTCTTGAGCAATATACAGCCTGGGCAGGCGCCGAAGTCAATCTCCGCCTGCGTGTGCCTTATGAAGGCCGTCGCAAATACCGCGGGATTGTCAAGGGAATTGAGGAGCAGGATGTGGTCCTGGTTGTAGACGACCACGAGTTCCTGTTTCCTATTGAGAGCATCGACAAGGCTCAGGTGATACCAAAGTTCGACTAGTGCTTTTGCTATTTTGGCAAACAGCCATGAGCAGGAAGGTGTGGCGTTATCACCCTAAACCGTGACACGCTGTACCGTCTTGTAAATTAACCGATCGTTCAGGCCGGGTCGGATAAACAGCGTCAGGGCGGCCGCAGGGTTGCGGAGTGTCAGACGTTCGGGCAGTCCCGGAGTGCGGCCAGGGAAGTGTTGGCATGGGCATGGACTGGTTCAGCATAGGCGAGGCAGAGTATGAGTAAAGAAATACTGTTGGTCGTAGAGTCCGTTTCCAATGAGAAAGGAGTTCCGCCCGAAGTGATCTTCGAGGCAATGGAAATTGCGTTGGCGACCGCGACCAAGAAAAGATACGAAACAGAAGTCGATATCCGTGTGGCTATCGACCGGAAAAGCGGTGAATACGACACTTTCCGCCGCTGGACCATTGTCGCCGATGAGGACTTCGAATTTCCCGGCATGCACTTTACCCTGGACGAGGGTAAAGAGAAGGATGAAGCGCTGGAAATCGGTGGCGTCTGGGAAGAAGAAGTAGAATCAGTCGGTTTTGGCCGGATTGCCGCACAGACAGCCAAGCAGGTTATCGTACAGAAGGTGCGGGAAGCTGAGCGGGCGCAGATGGTGGAAGCCTACCGCGACAAGCTGGGTGACCTCATTAATGGCACCGTCAAGAAAACCACCCGTGACAGTGTCATTGTCGATCTGGGTAGCAACGCTGAAGCCGTTCTTCGCAAGGACCAGATCCTGCCTCGCGAGAACTTCCGCATGGGCGTTCACGTCCGTGCCTTGCTGAATGAAATCTCCACCGAAGGGCGGGGCCCTCAGCTGATGCTTTCACGCACTACTTCGGAAATGCTGGTAGAGCTTTTCCGCATTGAAGTGCCTGAAATCGCAGAAGAGGTGATTGAAATCAAAGGTGCGGCACGCGACCCGGGCTCCCGAGCCAAGATCGCTGTAAAAACCAATGATGGCCGGATTGACCCTGTTGGTGCCTGCGTAGGTATGCGCGGTGCACGTGTTCAGGCGGTTTCCGGTGAACTGGGCAATGAGCGCATTGACATAGTGCTCTTTGATGACAACCCGGTGCAGTATGTTATCAACGCCATGCAGCCTGCTGAGGTGGCGTCGATTGTTGTTGACGAGGATTCCCGAACCATGGATATCGCCGTCAGCGAGGACAACCTGGCTCAGGCGATTGGCCGCAGTGGTCAGAATGTCCGTCTGGCCAGTGACCTGACTGGCTGGAACCTGAATGTAATGACTGAAGCTGATGCCGCTACCAAACAGGAAAAGGAAGCGGATAAGTTCAAACAGAATTTTATTGACCTGCTCGACATTGATGCAGGGTTGGCAGAGCTTCTGGTGGAAGAAGGTTTCACCACTGTAGAAGAGATTGCCTACGTACCGCTCGAGGAAATGGTCGCTATCGATGGTATCGATGAAGACATGGTCGAAGAGCTGCGTACCAGGGCGAAGGATAAACTGCTGACCCAGGCGATTGCCCGGGAAGAAAAGCTTGACGGCGTTCAGCCTGCTGAAGACCTGCTCAATATGGATGGCATGGAGCAGCAGTTGGCCTTTGAACTGGCCAGTCGGGGTGTCGTCACAATGGAAGACCTGGCCGAGCAGTCCATCGATGATCTTCTGGATATAGAAGGCATGAATGAACAGAGGGCCGGGGATCTTATCATGACGGCGCGTGCACCCTGGTTCGAGGACGCTGGCAACTGAGCGGGCCACTGAGAGGAGAAGTGTTAATGGCAGAAGTAACCGTAGAACAACTCGCGAAGGTGGTCGGCGCTCCGGTCGAAAGATTGTTGAAGCAGATGCAGGACGCGGGTCTGACCCAGACGAAAGCGTCCCAGGCCGTATCCGATGTTGAAAAGCAGAAGCTGCTGACTCACCTGAAGAGTATTCATGGTGACCATGGCAGTACTGCTGAGCCCACCAAGATTACGCTGAAGCGGAAAACCGTCAGCAAAATGAAAGTGGCCGGAGGCAGTGCCGGCAAGAACAAGGTGGTTAACGTAGAAGTACGCAAGAAGCGAACCTACGTTAAGCGCGAAGAAGGTGCGGCGGAAGGCGACAAGCCGCGTTCTGACGACAGGCGTCGTGACGGTGATTCCCGTCCACCACGTCGTGATGACGATTCCCGTCCACCACGTCGTGATGGCGATTCCCGTCCACCACGTCGTGACGGTGACTCTCGTCCACCACGTCGTGATGGAGATTCTCGTCCACCACGCCAGGGTGACTCTCGCCCACCACGCCAGGGTGACTCTCGTCCACCACGTCAGGGTGACTCTCGTCCACCGCGTCAGGGTGACTCTCGTCCACCACGTCAGGGTGATTCTCGTCCACCACGTCAGGGTGATTCCCGTCCACCGCGTCAGGGTGATTCCCGTCCACCGCGTCAAGGTGATGATCGCAGAGGGCCTTCTGCTCCACGCTTTGATCCGTCTGCAGCGCCTATGCCTCCAACGGATGACAACAAACGTGGTCGTAACCGTAAGGCCAAGGATCGTCGTGATGACAATCGCGATGATCGTGGTCGTCGTGGTGCTGATCGAGGTGGTCGCAATGGTGGTCGCAGAGACGATCGTCGTGGTGGCAGAAGGGCTCCACGCACAATAGCTCCAGAATCTATGGCAGCGCACGGCTTTACCAAGCCTACTGCGCCAGTTATTCGTGAAGTCTCTATTCCGGAAACCATTACTGTTGCCGAGCTGGCACAGAAAATGGCGGTGAAAGCGGCTGACGTTATCAAGGCCATGTTCAAGATGGGCTCCATGGTAACCATTAACCAGGTTATCGATCAGGAGACAGCGACGATCGTTGTCGAAGAAATGGGGCACACCTATAAGCTGACCAAAGCCGATGATATCGAAGATACCCTGGTTGAAGATCAGTTAGATAACCAGGATGGTTTCGACGAGAAGCCTCGTGCACCGGTTGTTACCGTAATGGGTCACGTTGACCATGGTAAAACCTCCTTGCTGGATTATATCCGCAAGAGTCGCGTACAGGCTGGTGAGGCCGGTGGTATTACCCAGCACATTGGTGCCTACCACGTAGATACGCCTCGCGGCATGGTGTCCTTCCTGGATACTCCTGGACACGCGGCGTTTACTGCAATGCGTGCCCGTGGTGCCAAGGCTACTGACATCGTAATCCTGGTTGTTGCTGCAGACGACGGCGTGATGCCACAGACTGAAGAAGCCGTTCAGCATGCGAAAGCAGCGGGCGTGCCTCTGGTTGTAGCTGTGAACAAGATGGATAAGGAAGGCGCTGATCCAGATCGCGTCAAGAACGAACTGTCTGCTCATGGTGTAATCCCTGAGGACTGGGGTGGCGATACACAGTTCATGCATGTATCTGCGCTGACAGGCCAGGGCATTGATGAACTGCTGGAAGCGGTTATTCTGCAGGCGGAAGTTCTTGAGTTGACTGCGGTTGACGAAGGTCCTGCCAAAGGTGTTGTTGTCGAATCCCGTCTTGATAAAGGACGTGGCCCGGTTGCTACCGTGCTGGTGCAGGGTGGTCAGCTGAAGCAGGGTGACAACATTCTTGTTGGTCAGCAGTACGGACGTGTCCGTGCCATGCTGGATGAAAACGGCAAGCCTATCCAGGACGCCGGGCCTTCCATTCCTGTTGAGATTCTGGGTCTTGACGGTACACCGGGTGCCGGTGACGAGATGATCGTCGTCAAGGATGAGCGTAAGGCCCGTGAAATTGCACTGTTCCGTCAGGGCAAGTTCCGTGAAGTCAAGCTGGCCCGTCAGCAAGCAGCCAAGCTGGAAAATGTCTTCTCCAGCATGGGTACGGAAGAGAAGAAGACCCTGAACATCGTGCTGAAGGCCGACGTTCGCGGTTCCCTGGAAGCACTGACCGCTTCCCTGCAGGAGCAGGGCAACGAAGAAGTGGAAGTGAAGGTGATTTCCGGTGGTGTGGGCGGTATTTCCGAAACCGACGCCAACCTGGCTCTGGCTTCCAACGCCATCATCGTTGGCTTTAACGTCCGTGCCGATGCCACTGCCCGTAAGCTGATCGAAGCTGAAGAGTTGGACCTGCGTTACTACAGCGTCATCTATGACATCATTGAAGATGTCAAGAAGGCACTGGGCGGCATGCTGGGCTCTGACACCCGTGAGCAGATCGTTGGTACCGCGGAAGTCCGCGAAGTCTTCCGCTCACCGAAGTTTGGTGCTGTTGCCGGCTGTATGGTGGTTGAGGGTACTGTCTTCCGTAACGAGCGCATCCGTGTACTGCGTGACAACGTGGTTATCTTTGAAGGCGAGCTGGAATCCCTGCGTCGTCACAAGGATGACGTCAGCGATGTCCGTGAAGGCATGGAGTGTGGTATCGCTGTGAAGAGCTACAACGACGTCAAGCCTGGCGACAAGATCGAGGTCTACAAGACCATCGAAGTTCAGCGTACGCTCTGATAGAAAGCATTCTGTTGCTTTTCAAAGCCCGTGGTTTTTACCGCGGGCTTTCTCATATCAGGGTGTTTAACCTGATAACTCAAAATTTTTCATCAAGCGTAGGTTGGGTCGAGCAAGGCGAGTCCCAATGTTTCCCGAATTTGTTGGGGCTCGCTTTGCTCGACCCAATCTGCGGAAAAAGTTATGGCAAAAGAATACAGTCGTACCCAGCGGGTGGCTGACCAGATCCAGCGTGAACTGGCGCAGCTGATCCAGCTGGAAATGAAAGACCCCCGGCTGGGCATGGTCACTGTCAGTGCGGTAGACGTCAGTCGTGACATGGCCTTTGCCGATGTCTATGTCTCCTTTCTTGGTGTAGACGACCAGGAACGTATTGATGAATCCATGAAGGTTCTGTCCAGGGCGGCAGGTTTTTTGCGAAGCCAGCTGGCCCGGGCCATCAAGATGCGATTCACACCACAGTTACGTTTCAGGTATGACAACAGCCTGCGTCGTGGTGCCTATATGAGCGAACTGATTGAAAAAGCGGTCTCTGGTGAGCAGGGCCGTGAGGATTCTGAGGAGTAATCGATGTCCAAACGCAGACGCAGCCGAGGCCGTCAGGTAGACGGCATCATTGTTGTGGACAAGCTGAAAGGCGCCAGTTCCAATGATGTTCTGCAGCGTGTTAAACGACTGTTTGGTGCGGCCAAGGCGGGGCATACCGGCAGTCTGGACCCTCTTGCCACGGGGGTTCTGCCCATCTGCCTGGGAGAGGCTACCAAGTTTTCCCAGTACCTGTTGGAGTCAGACAAGTCTTATCGCACCGAGCTCAAACTGGGTGTCCAGACAGAGACTGGTGATCAAGAAGGTGAAGTTGTTGAAGAGCGTCCGGTTCAGGTCACTCGCTCGGATATCGAGTCAATCCTGGAGCGCTTTCGCGGCGAGATTGACCAGGTGCCGAGCATGTACTCCGCTCTGAAGCATAATGGTGAGCCTCTTTACAAGCTGGCCCGCCAGGGGATCGTAGTCGATCGTCCTTCAAGGAAAATCATTATTCATCGTCTGGAACTGCTGGACTTTGAAGGGGATAAGCTGACTCTGGACGTAGACTGCAGCAAGGGGACCTATATTCGCACCCTGGCTGAGGATATTGGTGTGGCTTTGGGCTGCCTGGCGCATGTTGCTGAGTTGCATCGCCTGAAGGCCGGGCCTTATACCGAGCATCAGATGCATACCCTGGACGAGCTGGAAGCCATCCGTGATGGTGGTGGTCACCAGGCGCTGGATGAGCACCTATTACCGCTGGATACCTCTGTCAGCGATTGGCCGCAGGTTAAACTGGGAGCCACCAGTAGTTTCTATCTGAGTCAGGGTCAGGCCGTTCAGGTGCCTCAGGCGCCGGTCAGTGGAAATGTCAGGCTCTATGGTCTGGAAACGGCAACTGATGGTTCTGAGGTGTTGCGTTTCCTGGGGATTGGCGAGATCGATGACGATGGGCGCGTTGCGCCGAAGCGATTGATCAGCAACGGGAACTGACTTCGTCAGTCGCTATCCGCTTTCCGTCGTCCGCTTTTCGTTTTTTACCTCTGGCTCCCATGCTCCTGCGTGGGAGCCAATTCCTTGAAGCTAGTAAGATCAGGGATATACGTTCCCACGCAGGAGTATGGGAACGAGCTGTTTATAACCTGATAAATGTGGCCAGTTATTTTGTTGCAACAATCAGGTTGCGGTTGATCGACTGGTCTACCTTGTGCAGGTAGTGAATATAGGGCTCCTCGTCCAGCACGTTGAAGCCAGCTTCTTTTAAGGCTTCGGCGGCCTCTTGCCACTTCAGGGTGAATTCATTAAATGATATCACCAGCGTTCCTTTCGTTTTCATAACTTGATACCAGGCAGGTGCCGCCTGCTTCAATAGCTCCAGAGGGCTGCGATCCAGTTTCAGGTCTTTGGCGCTCTTGCTGCCATGCTGTACGCCGTAGGGCAGGTCGGACACCAGAATATCGCAAGAATTTTTCTTGGCGAGAAACTGGCTCTGGCGGGTGTCAGCAGGAAATACTTTCAGAGTCTGCGTTTTGCCGTTGTTAAAATCTTCCTTGCTGGCGGCTGTTTCGAGAGTGAAGCCATCTGACAAGCGCTTGCCGTCTCTGGTGCGTCTCTCTTTGCTTTTGGTGTGCTTGTAACGACCTTTTTTCAGGTAGTTGATCAGGTAGGCCTGGATTTCCTGGGTCCATTTGTCATTGATTTCTATGCCGACGACATTGAATCCACGAACCATTCCCTCAAAGAGTGTCGTGCCCTTGCCGCACATCGGGTCAATCAGGGTGGTCTGCTCGCTGCCGGTTTTGCACGCGCTGAGTGCCAGGTTCACCATCAGGCGGGTGAACTGCTCGTTGGTTTTGCCAGTGTACTTGAGAATCTGGTTCAGGCTTTCAGGAAAGGTGTGGAAGGCTTCAGTGGCCAGAGGTTTGAGCAGACCCTGTTCATGAATCTCAAAAATGGCGTAATAGATGGATGAGGCTGCCAGAGCCATCAGGGCATTGTCAGTGAGAGGATCTTCAGTACTGAAGCAGATGCAGGCGGGAAGGTTGATCGCCCGCTCGCCAATATCTTTGGCTTCAATGTCTATTGCCGCTGTGACTGCCTTGATTTCGGAACAGGCAATGTCCAGCGCTGTATCGAAATAGATACGGTTATGCCCAGGGTTGGCCAGGATGGCGTAATTATTCATGGGGTGTAAGCTGTCAGTGATTCAGAATGGGTCGGAAATTAGCAATGTTTCATATCCGGCGCAATGCCTTTTACCGGGCCTGGCAGACAGTATCTTCAGGCTTGTTTCCTGTTGCGTTCCTGTCTTATTAATGCTGGCTATAATAGCAGCCTTTTTTCATTATGTTTGAGCGTAAGCCCCTACGTAGCCAAAGGCTGAGGAGGCGTGCCGGGCATTCCCTGGATCGTCTGCTGGTGCAACGAACTTTCAGGTGTTAGAATGCGCCACTTGGTTTTAGCTTCAGCCTGTCAAGGGTTGAGCGAGAAGGCTGGCTGTAAATATGCACGGTCATCCGGTTTTGAGTTCAAGCATATTCTATGGAGTATCAAACAATGGCTTTGACTGCTGAAAAAAAAGCGGAAATTCTGAAGGATTTCGGTCGTTCTGAAGGTGATAGCGGTAGCCCTGAAGTTCAGGTTGCCCTGCTGACTGTCAACATCGAAGGATTGCAGCTTCACTTCAAGGCGAACCACAAGGACCACCACTCCCGTCGCGGTCTGATTCGCATGGTAAACCAGCGTCGTAACCTGCTGGACTACCTGAAGCGTAAGGACGTTGAGCGCTACCGCAGCCTGATCGAGCGTCTGGGTCTGCGTCGCTAAGAGCGTCGGACAAGCCTGTGGAGCAGCGTGGCATGCATCATTGCAGGTGCTGTTCCCCGGGCCAGAAAAGTTGCACACAGTGCGGCTTTTTGCAGTCAAAGCACCGTCAGCTTCCATTGGAGAGGTTGGCGGTGTTTTGTATTCTGCGGTAGAGAAAGTGTTTAACAGCAATTTATTCGCAGGTTAACCATTAAACATTTTTTCTTATGCCTGTAACATAACCTTGATCAGTACTGTATTCGGTCCGGAGTCTGGCCTGTTCCAGCTTCGGTGTTAGTGCAGGTGCTTAGGCCGTGAATAAAGCTGTCGGTATCAGGGTGCAATTCCAAGTCTGTCTGGTTGATTGGCTAGCCAGGAGGTTTTGAATTGCATCCACTCTTGTGACAGTTCAGATGGTCGGGCACTGTTTTATACCTATCTAAAGGGAAACGATGTGAATCCGGTAAAAAAGACTTTTCAACTAGGTGACCAGACTATTACTCTGGAAACCGGTCGTGTTGCCCGCCAGGCTACTGGCTCTGTCCTGGCAACTATGGGAGATATAGCAGTTCTGGCAACGGTTGTTGGTGCAAAAGAAGCCAAGCCCGGTCAGGACTTCTTTCCGCTTTCCGTGCACTACCAGGAAAAAACCTATGCTGCCGGCAAGATTCCCGGCGGTTTCCTGAAGCGGGAGAGTCGTCCAAGTGAAAAAGAAACCCTGACTTCCCGTTTGATTGACCGTCCTATCCGTCCTTTGTTTCCAAAAGGTTTCATGAATGAAGTACAGGTTGTCTGTACTGTTATGTCCGTTGATAAAGTCAATGACTCGGACATGCTGGCCATGATTGCCACATCTGCAGCCCTGTCCATTTCCGGCATTCCTTTTGATGGTCCTATTGGTGGTGCCCGCGTTGGCTTCAGCGAAGAGCATGGTTACATGCTGAACCCAAGCTATGAAGCATTGACGACTTCCGAGCTGAACATGGTTGTCGCTGGTACTAAAGACGCTGTTCTGATGGTTGAATCTGAAGCGCAGGAGCTGACCGAAGACGAAATGCTGGGGGCTGTTCTGTTTGCCCACCAGGAGTACCAGGTTGCTATCACCGCCATCGAAGAGCTGGCTGCAGAAGCAGGTAAGTCCCGTTGGGATTGGGCTGCTGCTGAGGAAGATGTTCAGCTGAAGGAAAAGCTGAATGGATTCGAAGGTAAGATGCGTGAGGCTTATGGCATCACTGTGAAGCAGGATCGTGTCTCTGCTGTTAATACGCTGCGTCAGGAAGTGCTTGGTGCACTGGCAGGAGAAGAATCTGCTGTTGATTCTGCGGACGTTGAGAAAGGCTTCTCCCGTCTGGAGAAAAATGTTGTTCGTGGCAATATCCTCAATGGCATGCCGCGTATTGATGGTCGTGATACCAAAACTGTTCGCCCGATCAATGTTGAAGTTGGCGTGCTGCAGAGAACGCACGGTTCAGCACTGTTCACTCGTGGTGAAACCCAGGCTATCGTAACCACTACGTTGGGTACTGCCCGCGACGCTCAGATCATTGACAGCCTGGAAGGTGAAAGCCGTGATCCGTTCATGTTGCACTACAACTTCCCT
This sequence comes from Endozoicomonas sp., assembly GCA_051008495.1. GTDB lineage: Bacteria > Pseudomonadota > Gammaproteobacteria > Pseudomonadales > Endozoicomonadaceae > Endozoicomonas_A. The sequence continues at coordinate 36,211 of JBPCXN010000123.1, forward strand.
GCATACTCTGTAGGCGAGTGTGGTCGTATGGGCGCGCCAGGTCGTCGCGAAATCGGACATGGTCGTCTGGCTCGTCGTGGTGTTCAGGCTATGCTGCCAACTGCGGAAGAGTTCCCGTACACCATTCGTGTGGTTTCCGAGATTACTGAATCCAACGGTTCCAGCTCCATGGCGTCTGTCTGTGGTTGCTCCCTGGCGCTGATGGATGCAGGCGTACCGATAAAGGCGCCTATCGCTGGTATCGCTATGGGCCTTGTTAAAGAAGGCGAGCAGTTTGCCGTTCTGACCGATATTCTCGGTGATGAAGATCACCTGGGCGACATGGACTTTAAGGTTGCCGGTACTTCTGAAGGTATTACTGCGCTGCAGATGGATATCAAGATTTCCGGTATTACTGAAGAGATCATGGAAGTTGCCCTGGAGCAGGCTCTGCATGCCCGTCTTCATATTCTGGGTGAAATGAATAAGGTTATTGGTGTTTCTCGTACCGAGCTCAACCCTAATGCACCTATGACCATGTCTCTGAAGATCGATCCAGACAAGATTCGTGACGTTATCGGTAAGGGTGGTGCAACTATCCGCTCTATCTGTGAAGAAACAGGCGCTTCCATTGATATCGACGACAGTGGTGAAGTGAAGATCTTCGCTGATGACAAGGATAAGGCGCAGGCCGCTTACGATCGCGTTTACGGCATCACTGCTGAAGCGGAAATTGGCAAGATCTACGAGGGTGAAGTTACCCGTATCGTAGACTTCGGTGCTTTCGTCAGCGTGCTGCCAGGTCGCGATGGTCTGGTTCACATCTCCCAGATTGCCGACGAGCGCGTAGAGAGCGTTGGCGATTATCTGAAGATGGGCCAGAAGGTTGAAGTAGTTGTTCTGGATATCGACTCCCGTGGTCGAATCAAGCTGAGCATCAAGGAAGTAGCTCGCGCTAAGGAGCAGCAGTCCTGATCACTGGTCGACTGTCTTAGCTGAAACAGAGAACGGGAGGCGTAATGTCTCCCGTTTTTTTGTGCCCCGGGTTGTTCAGGTTACCTTACTGAAATACCGGTCCCGGTATTCACTGGGGGAGCAGCCGTTCTGGGATTTGAACCACTGGTTAAAGGCGCGTGGATCGCTGAAGCCCAGCTCAAAAGATGCCTGCTTGAATGATTTTCCGGCTTCCAGAAGAGACTGGAGCCTGTCCATACGAACTTGGTTGTATAAATCGGTATATCCGGTTCCCTCTGTTTTCAAGCTGCGCCTCAAAGCTTTCATTGGAAGTTGCATTTCTGCGGCCACATCGGCAATTCTGACCATACCCGAGTGAAGCCTGGCAGCGATAGTTTTTCGGGTTTGCGCAGAAATGTTATCCTGCTTTGCAACCCTGGCCATAAGGCGATCTGCTTCTTTTCTCAGCATGGCGTACAGAATGGGTTTTTCTGAGATTTTCGGATACGGAGTCTTGAGTGTGTTGATTCGAAACCGGTAGTCTTCCTGGTTGAAAAGAACCGGGCAATTCAGTAGTGATTCATAGCCTTTCAGAGTTGCGCCAGATCGTAAATCGTGTCCTAGGCGAACCTCAGCAAAAGGTTCATTGCATGCTAGAAAATACTGTAAAACCCTCATTTCACCGATGATAATGAATTCACTTAAGAATGCTGTGGTTTTGCTGTTGATGTGGTGGAAGTCAAGAATAAAGTCAAGCATAACACCATCGTATTCTATTTCAGCACTGAACAGGTTTCCCAGTATAGGAATATAAAAGGCTACGGTTTTGTAACAATCGATGATGTTTTTTTCCATGCAGGAAATCTGGGAAATCAATCCGTAGGTCGAAGGATTTCTTTCCATGCCGGCATAAAGGGCTGGATAGGGGGAAGAGGAAGGCTTTTCAATCAGCTCAATCAGTTTCTCGATATGTTGGTAAGGGCTGTACTCTTCAGGCTCCTTTTCAGAAGACGCGACCCAGTCTTGTATATCATCAATAGTAATGCTTTCTGATTTAGCGTATTCGAGAAAAGGCCAGGCCATAAAATTAACAAAGAAACCATCCATGAATCTTACCGTATATATATGACGTTTTTCTTGCAGACAGGCAAATAATCCCAAGCCTGACTTTTTTGTTATGCAGGACCTAATTTATCATGTCATGGCAGGATTTATCAGCTGATTATTTTTACCGGTAATCGTAATCTCTTCAGCGTACAGGAAGGGATAGATATGCACCTAAAAAAACGACAGTAAGAATATTCAAATTAAGTCGTATAAAACCGGTTTTGCCTTTGGAGTGGTAATGACTGGTAACAACAGAATAACGATTAAAAAAGATGGGATAGTGTATGTTAAGCCAGGGTAGGCGATTTTTTCTTCTGTGTCTGTTGGGGATACTGCTGTTCGGGCAGGTGGATGATCTTTCCGCCAGGACGTATGGAATAAGCATTGTTCGAATTACAGAGATAACCAATAAAGACACCGGGGTTGTTACCAGGGAAGCCAGCATTCCCGGCGGGACTATTGATGAAGATGTCACTTTGGATGGTACAGTGACATTGTCTGGTACTGTCACCATAGCAAAGGGGGTGACCCTGACTCTTAAGCCGGGCACCAGGGTGTATGGGGATAGTGGCAGTGTTCTTTTTGTGGATGGTAACCTGCAGGCGGTTGGCACTAAAGAGAACCCCATTGTGTTTACCTCGGCGCAGCCTGCTCCCCAGGCTGGAGATTGGGGGGGGATCAATTTTGACTCAGGCAGTACAGGTAAGCTTGAATATGTGACGGTGGAATATGCTGGCTCTGATTATTACCGCAGAGGTACCACCAGTATCCTGAATGTTGGGGTTTACATCGATGATTCATCACCGGTTTTGAATCATGTTAGGGTTCAGCATATTGCAGATTCTACTGACTCCAGCCCAGAAGCTTACGGAATTTATATCACCGGCTCGGCATCGCCGACGGTTACCAATAGCGTTGTAAGCGACACCAGCGATCATGGTATATATCTGTATGGCTCGGGCTCACCGGTTCTGACCAATAACGTGGTGGGCAATGAGGGTGAGAAGGCTGGTGTGGCTATCAGGGGAACCATTGCCCAGGATTTGACCCTGGATGGTGAAGTAACTCTGGCCGGTTCAGTGACGGTGGTAGAAGGTGTCACCTTGACCCTCCTGCCGGGGGCTACGGTATATGGAACCGGTAATAGTGTTCTCTATGTGGATGGCAATCTGCAGGCAGTTGGAACAGAAGAAAATCCCATTTTGTTTACTTCGGCGAGTGCGGAGCCCGAGACCGGAGATTGGGAAGGTATTCATTTTTACCCGAATAGCACTGGCATGCTGGAATATACGACGGTGGAATATGCTGGCGCTAAGGGTTATCGCAGAGGCAGCACTGCCTCCCTGAATGTTGGTGTTTACATCAATGACTCATCTCCGGTTTTGAATCATGTCAGGGTGCGACATATTGGAGATTCTACTGACTCCAGCCGAGAAGCCTACGGAATTTATATCGTCGGCTCGGCATCACCGACGATTACCAACAGCGTTGTAAGCGACACCACCGATCATGGCATATACCTGTCCGGCACCGGTGCCCCGGTGCTTGCCAACAATGCGGTGGGCAATGAGGGTGAGAAGGATGGAGTGGCTATCGAGGGAACCATTGCCCAGGATCTGACCCTGGATGGTGAAGTGACACTGGCCGGTTCAGTGACGGTGGCAGAAGGTGTCACCCTGACCCTCCAGCCGGGGACAATTGTTTTTGGGGATAGCAACTCCAGCTTTC
>JBPCXN010000124.1:0-28666 GCA_051008495.1 Endozoicomonas sp.
TGAAAAACTCCTGCGCAACTGAATACTCAATTCTATCGCATATAAAAAAAACGGCTCGTAATCTTGCAGGATACGAGCCGTTCTTATGAAAGGGTCAGGCCATCAGCTGGCGCGGCACTCTTCCGGAATGGACATTTCCTCAGAAGAGATAATCCACTGGTTCAGGTCACCCAGGTCCTGCGGGCTCAGGATACCCGAGGTCTGCTTCAGCTTGAGGGTATTGACGATAAAGTCGTAACGGGCATTCAGGTAGTCACGCTGGGAGCCAAACAGAACTTTCTGGGCATCCAGAACATCGGTGATGTTACGAGTACCCACTTCATAACCACTGCGCGTTGCTTTCAGTGCGCTCTCGGAAGAGATAATACCCTGGCAGCGGGCCTGTACACGTTCCACATCGGAATTCACCGTACGGAAAAGGTTTCGGGTCTTCGAGTTGGTGGTGCGGAGTTCGTTGTCAAACTTCTTTTGGGCGGACTCAAACTGGTAAGTGGCCTGACGAACTTTAGAGCTGGTAGCTCCACCACCGAACAGTTCCATGGAGAACTGCAGGCCAAAGGCGGTATTGCTGCCTTTACCCGTCCGGTAACTTCCATCGGCTTGCGGCAGCGCCTTATTCAGCTCATTGTCGTTCCAGTCGTAGCTGGCAAAGGCGTCGACCGTCGGAGCGTGGCCGGACTTGTTGACCTTGATGCTGGTCTCAGCAGCCACAACCCCTTCTCTGGCAGCCTGCAGGCTCAGGTTATTGTTGATGGCCTTGTTGACCCACTCATCGCTGTTTGCCGGAGCCGGCTGTTGCAATGGCATGCTCTTTTTCAGCTTGCCGATATTGCGGATGTCTTCATTAGTGATGGTCCGCAGGGCTTCATAACTGACTGACAACTGGTTCTCACCCAGAATTCTTGCTACACGGGCATTATCGTAAGCTGCCTGAGCTTCCAGCACATCAGTTTCGGCGATCAGACCAACGTTATAGCGCTCACGGGCCTGGTCCAGCTGCTGCTTGACGGCTTTTTCTTCAGCTTCTGCCGAGATCAGGCTGTCCTCGGCACGAAGCACATTGAAATAGGCTTCAGAAACACGCAGTATCAGGTTTTGCTGCTCGTAGCCAAACTTGGACTCTGCCTGCTTGCTGATGGACTTGGACTGATCGTAACCGTACCAGCGATCCATTCGGAATACTGGCTGGGTCAACCTGGCTCCCCAGCTGTTGACCGCTCCATCAGCCTTGATATCACTGCCATTTTTGACATCAGAGGTAGTATCTTGCCGCTGAGTGCCCGCAGACAGGGACAGGTTTGGCAACAGTCCTGCACGACTTTGAGTCGCACCTTCCTGGGTCGCCTGCATATCGGCTCGGGCTGCCGCAATCTGGGCATCATTCTTTTGCGCCAGCTTGTAGACTTCCAGCAGGTTGTATTCGTTTTCCGCAGCCTGAACACTGAACACAGCGCCAGCCAGAACAGTCAGCAGAAAGCCTTTACGATGGTTTCGTGGCATATCTCCAATTCCTTGAAAAGCAGGACCCATAAGGTGAAATATAATGAAGGAAGCAATTCGGGCGACTCAAGCATAGCCAGAGCAATTTACACTAGTTTACCAAGCGCAGAAAGACCAGTGGCTGATCCTGGTCATTTAATTAGTCATTGCACTGGTTCTTTTCTGCGCTTATGGTAGCGGCTGTTGCATTGGCTGATTTAGCACCAGTTCGCAGCCAGCGATAGCGGGCAGATAAACTATGCTTGAAATCATGGACAGATACCGACGCAAACCGCCTTACCGGGTCAACCTCGCCCGGCAGCAGTCTGTCTGTGAAAGTAATTTCCTCAGAATCATGAAACTGTTGCCTGGCCTTGGCGACAAAGACGATCACCGCCTTACAGTCCGACACGGCAGCCACGAAGTTTGCATGCATGTCCATGTCCAGGAACGGGCGCCCTACACGACAAGTGTTAAAATGAGCCTGAATGCCCAGTGGGATGAATGGCTCCCCCTGCCGGAAATGCAGGTCAGACTGTACCATGATGTCCATATGGCGGAAGTGATCAGTGCGCAGAAAACCCGCCGGTTCCAGCCTGTTTACCATTACCCAAACGACAGAATGATGCTACCGGACGAAAAAGAGCAGCTGAACCGCTTTCTCTCGGAATGGCTGGACTTCTGCCTGAGTGGCGGTTTGGTACAGGAAAAGGTTTTTTAATTCGTGCCAACGGTCACACCCCGCCTACTGTTTTACTGATAAAATCCTGCTAATTGACGCCTATCGCCAGTTTCACCATTGAAACGAGTATTACGATGAGTCCAGTCCGAATCATTCAGCTCACTGACACACATCTATTTGGTTCACACACTGGCCGCCTGCTGGGCGCGGACACTAACAGCAGCTTTCTGGCAGTACTTGAGCAGGTTGCGTCTGATCCTGTCAGGCCAGATTGCATTCTCGTGACCGGTGACCTGACCCAGGACCACAGTCTGGCGTCTTATGAGTTTCTCCGGGAAAAACTCGAAACGCTCGGAACCCCTCACTACTGGCTTTGCGGCAACCATGACCAGTTCGATCTGATGTTTCAGGTCAGCCCATCCTCCATGACCAAACGGGTTGCCTTCAGGAACTGGCAGATACTGCTTCTGGATTCCCATGTGGATGATGAAATTCCCGGTCAGCTCAGCGAACAGGAACTGATGATGCTGGACGAATGCCTTTCCAGACACCCACACCATCACAGTCTGGTTGCCCTGCACCACCCACCCTACGCCGTACAGAGCCGCTGGCTGGATGAAATCAGCCTGCTGAATGCCGGTCAATTGCTGGAAGTGCTGTCTTGCCATAATAACGTACGAGTGGTGGTCAACGGCCATATTCACCAGGCCAGGGATCTGGATATAGACTCTATTCGTTTTTTGTCCACACCCTCGACCTGTATCCAGTTCAAGCCAAAGACCAAAGAATTCACACTAGACAGCACTTTCCCCGGTTACAGGCAGCTTGATCTGCTGGAGTCCGGCGAGATCAAGACTAAAGTCGTACGGCTGGAAGGCTATCATCAGCAGGTGGATGAGGCTTCCAGCGGCTATTGATTCAGCAGCCTAATATTACCCAGCTTTCATATCAGCATTTCTTATTATCCTACCTCCGGAAATTTCCTAGATTTATTAAGTAGAAGCAGTAAAACAAGGATGTAGTTATGGCCAGGGTTAGGTCAATGCAGTACGACGACCAGGATGAAACCTTTTGGGACGGTAGCAAAGAATACAGAAAAGCCCGATCAAACAAAGACCAGTGCAAACAGAAGAGAGCGTCAAGCATTCGCCAGGGCATTGATGATTACTGGGATAAAAAGCAATTACGCCAGAACACCGCCGACAGCTACGAAGATTACGGCATTTTTGACGACCTCGACGATGACCCGGATGAATACCACTACCAATAACTGAACCTCCCCGCCAGGAACACCACCTGGTTTCACTATGACAGGAAAAAACGTAGCAGGGCGCCACTGACCAGTTCCGGCTTTTCAGCATGGAGCCAGTGGCCGGTCCCAGTTATGATCCTCACTGAAGCATTCGGGAACAGGGATAACACTTCATCCCTGTGTGAGGGTTGCATGTAGTCAGAGTCGCCACCTTTCAAAAACAGGACCTCTCCCTGGAAGGAAGTACTGGAATGCTGCCCATCGAGAATATCCTGATAATGGCGATGGATGACTGCCAGGTTCATTCTCCAGGCGAAACCACCATTGTCAGAGCGATAGAGGTTTTTCAGCAGAAATTGCCGGATTGATGTTTCCTGGACGTAGGCTTGCAAGGCACGGTCTGCTTCAGAACGATTTTTAACCCGGGAAAGATCCAGTGAAAAAAGCCCGTCAAAAATTTCATCGTGCCGTCTCTCAAGATACCTCACTGGTGCAATATCCATAACGGCAAGCTTGCCGACCCTCTCCGGATACCGGAGTGCCGTCTCCATAACAATCTTACCACCCATGGAATGCCCGAGAAGGCAGGCCTGCTCCAGCTTCATGCTGTCCATGTACTCGATGATATCCGCCGCCATCGCCGAATAATTCATCTCTTCGCTGTGTGGTGAACGCCCATGATTGCGTACATCCAGGCCATGAACCCGGAACTGTTCCGACAGTTTACGGTTGATGGCGCCAAGATTTTCCTGGGAACCAAACAGGCCGTGCACACTGATCAGATCAGCACCCTCTCCCTGTTGTCTGGCGTACAACTTCATATTTCCAATCAGTTCCTAAGCGATTATTCCCAGTCTGTCAGGCTCCTAGCAGCAATGAAATCCGTTCAAGCCCTGTTCAATGACATTCCATCCAGTCCTGACCATTCGCCCGAACCGGTGAGCAATTCTACTTATTTCAGAGAAGATTCTCATGACCTTTTGACATAGATCAAAAAACAGACAGCACCGTTGGTTACTCTGCACTCACTCCATCTAGATTCCAACAAGAGTTAAGTCACGTAATGTCACTGCAAGCTTTCAACCTGGAACAGTACCTCGAAGAGCTGAAAAGCCTGGTCAACGTCGACTGCGGCACATACACCCCCGTGGGTGTGGCGAAAATCGCCGACATCATGACCACCAAGTACGAAGGCCTGGGCTGGCATGTATCCCGCAAGGATTTTGGTGATGTCGTAGGCCCAGGCCTGCTGGCGACCAACAACCCTGAAGCTGAAGAGTTCGACATCATGCTGATAGGCCATATGGACACAGTTTTTCCTGAGGGCACCGTGGCCGAGTGGTCTCTGTCCAATGACGGTGAAAAAGCTTACGGCCCAGGTGCCGCTGACATGAAATCCGGCCTGCTGAACGCATTCCTGGCTATCCAGTCCCTGCCGGAAGATGTTCTTGATCGCCTGAGCATTGCTGTCTGCATGAACCCGGACGAAGAAATTGGTTCCACTTACTCCGGTGAATGGATTAAAGAGACAGCGAAACAAAGCAAATGCGTTCTGGTTGCTGAAGCAGCCCGTGCCGACGGCTCCCTGGTAAAAGCCCGCAAGGGTATGGCTGTCTATAACATCACCTTCCACGGCAAGGCCGCCCACGCTGGCAACGAGCCAGAAAAAGGTATTTCTGCTATCACCGAACTGGCTGGCTGGATCACCCGCCTGAACCAGGAAACCAACTTCGAGACAGGCACCACCCTCAACTTCGGTAAAGTAGAAGGCGGCACTGCTGGCAATGTCGTGCCGGACCTGGCAAAAGCTGTTCTGGATATCCGTTTCTGGAATAATGACGACTACAGCAATCTGCAGACCCTGATCCAGGAAATGGTAGAGACCCCATCCCTGGAAGGCGTGAAAATCGAGCTGGAGCGTGAAGCTTACAAACCAGCCTTCACACCTAACGCAGACAGTAAAAAGCTGATGGCGCTGATCGAGGAAACCGGCAAGGCTATGGATCTGCCCATCACCTGGCAGGCTGTTGGCGGAGGTTCAGACGCGAACCTGACCGGCGCCCTGGGCATCCCGACTGTTGACGGCCTGGGTCCGATCGGTGGCGGCATGCACAGCCGTAATGAGTTCATGGTTCTGGACTCTATCGCTCCACGCCTGGAACTGCTACGCAACGTTATTATCAACATTGCTGAGCAAGGTTAAGACTCGTTATTCGTCTCCCGTTGCCCGCCACCCGTTTTTTTTTCGGGTCACGGGCAACGGAGGGCGAACATTAGGAGTTAAACCGCCACCGGCGCTTTGATGTGAGGGTGAGCCTGGTAGCCCACCAGCTCGAAGTCATCAATGGTGAACTCAAACAGGTCTTTGATTGCTGGATTCAATTTCATCACAGGATGTGGGAAAGGCTCGCGGGACAGTTGGCCTTCCGCCTGCTCCAGGTGATTGGAATACAGGTGAGCATCACCAAAAGTATGAACAAAGTCGCCGACTTCCAGCCCGCACACCTGAGCAATCATCATGGTCAGCAGCGCATAGGATGCAATGTTAAAAGGAACACCCAGGAAAATATCGGCGCTGCGCTGGTAAAGCTGGCAGGATAACTTGCCATTCAGAACATAGAACTGGAACAGGCAGTGACAGGGTGGCAGCGCCTGCCTACCCATAGCGGCATTTTCTTTCGGAGAGTATTTTACATCCGGCAGAACCGCTGGATTCCAGGCGCTGATGACCAGTCGTCGTGAGTCCGGGTTACTCTTGATCTCGTCGAGCAACCACTGAATCTGGTCAACTGCCTCGCCATCAGGAGCTTCCCAGCTACGCCACTGTTTGCCGTACACCGGACCAAGGTCTCCGTCCTCCGTCGCCCATTCATCCCAGATCCTGACACCGTTTTCTTTCAGGTAGCCAATATTGGTATCACCCTTCAGGAACCAGAGCAGCTCATGAATGATGGAACGCAGGTGACATTTTTTGGTGGTCACCAGGGGAAAACCTTCGGACAGGTCAAAACGCATCTGGTAACCGAACACGCTGTAGGTTCCAGTACCGGTCCGGTCTGACTTGAAGGTCCCTTGCTCTTTTACATGCCGCAGTAAGTCCAGGTACTCTTTCATCGCTTGGATCCGTTCTTTGAGCCCTTGTTCAGAGCCAGCCAGGCCACATCATCTTGATTGAGGCCATTTTCAAGTGGGAACTTTTTGTAAGCAACGGCCATCAGCGCCGCTCCAAGTAAAATCATTGGTGTAGACAACAGCTGCCCCATGGTCAGCCAGTCAAAGGCGATATAGCCCAACTGGGCATCGGGCTGACGGACGAACTCCACCAGGAATCGACCTATACCGTAAATCAGCAGAAACAGTCCTGAAACAGCCATTCTTGGCCGCGGTTTGGAGGAAAACCACCAGAGCACGCTGAACAATACAAGGCCTTCAATGGCAAATTGGTACAGCTGCGAAGGGTGCCTCGGCAGCTGTGCAGGATCAGTCGGGAAGATTATGGCCCAGGGCACATCCGAAGCCCGCCCCCAGAGTTCACCGCCAATAAAATTGCCAATGCGCCCAGCGCCCAGCCCAAGCGGCACAATCGGTGCAATAAAGTCGGTCATCTGGAAAAAATTCTTGCCGTGCTTCCGGCCAAACAGCCACATGGCCAACAACACGCCTAACAGACCGCCATGGAAAGACATTCCTCCTTCCCAGACGCTGAACAGCCAGAGAGGGTTCTGCAGGAAATAGTCGAAGTTATAGAAAATTACGTAGCCAAAGCGGCCACCGGCGATAACACCCAGCGCGCCATAGAAAATCAAGTCGCCGACTTGCTCTTCCTGCCAGAGGCCTCCTGAGCGTCTGGCCCGATAAATGCCCAGCCACCAGGCTGCAGCAAAGCCTATCAGATACATGAGTCCGTACCAGCGGACACTCAGCGGCCCAAGACTGAACGCAATCGGGTCTATTTCAGGGTATGGGATCACAGGGGGGTTTCCGGGTCAGTCAGTAAAAACGATTCAGCTTAGCATTGAGAATGGTAACAGGAATTCGAGGCCTACAACCACCAGTAGCAGGGCAAAGAGTTTCTGCAGCATCTCGGCGGAGAGTCTGTGAGCCAGCTGGGCACCAAACCGGGCAAACAGCATGCTGGTGATGACAATACCGAGGAACGCCGGCCAGTACACAAAGCCCGTTGCCAGGGCAGGCAAAGCTTCATTCCCCAGCCCCAGAAACATATTGGCGGTTGCCCCCATCATGGCAATGGGAAAGCCGCAAGCGGCCGAAGTGGCCACAGCCTGTCCCATACTGAGGTTGCACTTGCGGAGGAAAGGCACTGAGATGGTGCCGCCGCCAATGCCGAAGATACTGGAAGCACAGCCTATGACTCCCCCTGCAGCCACCAGCACCGGCTTGCCGGGAACCACAGAGCTCTCGGCCGGTTTAAAGCCAAACCACATTTTCAGTGCAACCATCAGGGCAAACACGCCAATCATTTGCTGGAGCAATTCTCCAGACATCTGTGTCGCCGTATAAACGCCCCCCCATGACCCCAGAAGAATACCCGCGGTCAAAACCACAAACACCCGCCACTGGACTGCACCTTTGGAGTGATGTGCGCGAATGGAACTCAGGGAGGTCACGACAATGGTTGCCAGAGAAGTGCCCACGGCAAGATGGGTCAGGATATCCGGTGACAGCCCCTGCAGTTTGAAGCTGAACACCAGTACCGGCACGATCACCAGCCCGCCGCCAATGCCGAAGAGGCCGGCCAGGGTTCCGGCAAAAGCCCCCAATACCAGGTAGGAAAGAAAAATCATATAACGTTCCGGGTCAACTCAGCGCTACATTGGCCTCAGCAGCGCACCAATTCATTCATGCCATGAAAAACCGTCTCAAAACCAGAAAACGGCAGCATTTTCACAATAAACTCAACACGTTAATTGACTCTGTACTGAACTGAAAGTTCACCAGATTGTCGATAAATCAGGCAAACTCAGGAAATTATCGTTGTGGAGTCACTTTATCAGAGCAGACCGGGAAAGGTTAACCTCCACTTAATAGATCGACAATGAAAATGAGTTTCTGAGAACAGCCAGATCCTGCCGACTGTTCACCGTGCAGCCTATGACTTACACTTCATGGCAAAACAATAACAGGAAAGGACGGCAGGCCAGGTGGGCAGCATTCATCAATCATTCAACAACACTGCTGTAGGATGTGCCGCCGCGCAACCTTTATCCGAAGCCAGCGGCCTCATTGAGAACAAATTTTCAGCAGCAACCCCATCAGAAAGCAGTGATAAACAATAATATGAGAAAGGACTGGCAGGACACTGCCGTCAAGAGACTGGTGCAGCTTCTTGCTCTTATCCCCGGCAGCTTCTATGGCATACTGGCCAGAGTCAGCAGCAGGGCTCTTGAGCGCAACAAAGGCAAGGTGGCTCGGGCAGCCATCAAGTTAGCCCTGCCAGGTACCTCCTCGGAAGAGGTTGACCGCATCGCTGCAACATCGGCCCGCCAAAGCCTGGAGTACATGCTTTCACTCCCCCGACTGAAGCACATTCGTTACGTGCTGCACGACCTTGATGTTGTCAGGGAAGCCATGACTGAAGACCGGGGTGCCATCATCATCTCGCTGCATATGGGACCACCGGACCTGGGTACACTGGCCCTGGCGCAGAACGGCATTGCCGCCCGAACCCTGATCGGCGCCGGAAAACAGAAGCCCTGGCTGAACAGCCTTGGACGACATGCGCTGAGCCAGGCCGGTATCGATTTCATCCAGAGGGGCAAGCCCACCGCCGTTGTTGAATCCCTCAAAGCTAAAAACGCAGTACTGCTATACAGTGATATGCGCTCCAGAGAAGTTCCGGTGACTTTCTTTGGGCAGGAGACCTCTGCACCTGCCAGTGGGGTCTATGCCGCCATAGTTATGAAGGCCCCGCTGATCTTTCACTACTGCACATTTGAGGACGGTTGCTGGCAACTGCATTTTGAACGGTTCGAGCCTGAGCAGGCTGGGAAACCCAAAGAAAGAGCCGTTCACAGTTGTCAGCAGCTCATCCACAGGATGGAAGCTGTGATCCGTGAACATCCACAGCTGTGGATCTGGCATTACGATCGATTCAAGCTCAAGAAGAAAATTCAGTAGCTGTTCATGCTTTATTCATCGACCAACAGCTACACTACCTTTGAGTCAGCTTACTGACTCGACGAGCATTAGAATTATGGCGACCAGATGGTCGCCTTTTTTTTCAGCCATAGAAAACATCGTTTGATTTATCAAACCCAAATCACAAGACAGTTGTTTAATAAATATTTTCTTGAAAACGTATTCAAATATTTTTTTCAGCACACTCTGGAATTAAAAATCCGGCACTATTAAAATAGTCTGATTAATTCCAGGACATTTCGTCCAAACCCTAATCAAACCCCCGTACAAAGCCCCGCAAAAAGCCGTCAAAACTAAAACAACCAGTGAACGCTTTTCTATAGACATTTATACCAATAATCTCTATAAAGTAACTTGTAAGACCACATACTTCGCCAGTGTCGTGAGTTATTACAGCCAGACAAAAAGCTCTGACAATCATAATTAAGCAGTACGCCTTGATGTTCATGGAAGCTAGGCGGGGGAGCCAAAAAGAAATGTCTATTTTTTCGCATTACCAGCAACGCTATGAAGAGACCCGGCAGGAAGAGATGAGCCTCCAGGAGTACCTGGATCTCTGCAAAAAAGACCCTAGCGCATACGCCAACTCAGCCGAACGAATGCTCGCAGCTATCGGCGAACCGGAAGTCATAGACACATCCCGGGATCCGAGGATGAGCCGGATCTTTTCCAATAAACTGATCAAACGCTACCCGGCTTTTGAAGAGTTTTACGGAATGGAAGAAGCCATTGAACAGATTGTTTCCTATTTCCGTCATGCCGCCCAGGGGCTGGAAGAAAAGAAACAGATTCTATATCTGCTCGGGCCGGTCGGTGGCGGTAAATCCTCACTGGCAGAAAAACTCAAGCATTTGATCGAGAAAATCCCTTTCTACGCCATCAAAGGTTCACCGGTATTTGAATCACCCCTGGGTTTATTTAACCCGGAAGAAGATGGTCAGATTCTCACAGAAGAATATGGTATTCCCGGTCGCTACCTTAAATTCATTATGTCGCCCTGGGCTGTAAAACGCCTGCATGAATACGGTGGTGATATTTCCCAATTCCGTGTTGTTAAACTCTACCCAAGTCGTTTAAATCAAGTTGCAGTAGCCAAAACCGAGCCAGGCGATGAAAACAACCAGGATATTTCCAGCCTGGTAGGTAAGGTCGATATACGTCAGCTGGAAGAATATTCCCAGGATGATCCCGATGCCTACAGCTTCTCCGGTGCACTTTGCCGCGCCAACCAGGGCATCATGGAATTTGTCGAAATGTTCAAGGCCCCCGTCAAGGTTCTGCACCCGCTGCTGACAGCCACCCAGGAAGGTAACTACAACAGTACCGAAGGCATGGGCGCCATCCCTTATGAAGGCACCATCCTGGCCCACTCCAACGAATCCGAGTGGCAGAGTTTCCGCAACAACAAGACCAACGAAGCCTTCATTGACCGCGTCAATATCGTCAAGGTGCCTTATTGCACAAGAGTCAGTGAAGAAGTCAGGATTTACGACAAGCTGCTGGAGCACAGCTCTTTGAAGGCCGCCCCCTGTGCGCCAGATACTCTTAAGATGCTGGCCCAGTTCACTACCCTGTCACGGATCAAGGATCCAGAGAACTCCTCCATCTTCTCCAAGATGCGGGTATACGACGGCGAAAACCTCAAAGACACCGACCCCAACGCCAAGCCGATGCAGGAATACAAGGATGCAGCCGGTGTCGACGAAGGCATGGACGGTCTTTCCACCCGTTTCGCCTTCAAGATTCTCTCCAAGGTGTTCAACTTCGACTCATCAGAAGTGGCAGCAAACCCGGTTCACCTGCTCTACGTACTGGAACAGCAGATTGAACAGCAGCAGTACCCAGAAGAAGTTCATGATCGCTACATGCGCTTCATCAAGGAATTCCTGACACCCAAGTATGTAGAGTTCCTGGGCAAGGAAATTCAGACGGCTTACCTGGAATCCTATTCCGAGTACGGCCAGAATATTTTCGACCGCTACATCACCTACGCCGATTTCTGGATCCAGGATCAGGAGTTCCGCGACCCAGACACCGGCCACATTCTGGATCGCGGCGCATTGAACGATGAGCTGGAAAAAATCGAAAAACCAGCCGGCATTGCCAATCCGAAGGACTTCCGGAACGAGGTGGTTAACTTCGTGCTGCGGGCAAGAGCCAACCATGAAGGCAAGAACCCAAGCTGGCTCAGCTATGAAAAGATGCGCGCGGTGATCGAGAAGAAGATGTTCTCAAACACTGAAGACCTGTTACCGGTGATCTCCTTCAATGCCAAGAGCTCCCAGGATGATCAGCGCAAGCACGCGGACTTTGTCGATCGTATGGTTCAGTACGGTTACACCGAGAAACAGGTACGCCTGCTGTCCGAGTGGTACACCCGGGTGCGCAAGTCTCAGTAGAGTGGCACTTTCCCAGGTAACCATCCCACAGGGCAGGCTACGGCCTGCCCTGTATACGATGGCTGCATGTGCAGGCATCAAAACGACAGCGTTCAGATAACGAGAATGCCTACCGTATGAAGACGATGGCTTTCAAACAAGAAATCAGCGCCCAGCACCTCAGGAGAGCGTCATATGAGTATAATTATTGACCGACGCCTCAACGCCAAGAAAAAAAGTACGGTCAACCGGCAGCGCTTCCTCAGGCGCTACAAAAGCCTGGTCAAAGAGGCAGTCCAGGATGCTGTCGATCAACGCTCGATCACTGATGTAGAAAGTGGCAGCGACATCAGCATCCCCAAGAAAGATCTTTCAGAACCTGTTTTCCACCACGGTCAGGGTGGCCACCATGAACAGGTACACCCGGGCAACAAGGAATTTAACGCCGGCGACCGCTTCAAGCGCCCCGAAGGGGGGGGCGGCCAGGGCAGCGGTGAAGGCGAAGCCAGCGACAGTGGTGAAGGTGTCGATGAGTTCGTCTTCCAGATCAACCGTGACGAATTCCTGGAGTACCTTTTTGAAGACCTCGCCCTGCCCAACCTGCTCCGCAAAGAGCTGAAAGACATTACCGAATTCAAACTGAAACGGGCCGGTTTCACTACGGCCGGCTCCCCGGACCGCCTGAACGTCATCCGGTCACTAAGGGCCGCCCATGCCCGCAGGATTGCCCTGTCCGGCAAGGAACGCAGGCAGATCAGGGCACTCAAGAGAGAACTGCGGGAGATGGAAGTCAGCCCCGATGAAACTGACCAGTTCCGGGTCAAGGATCTTCGCAACCAGATCGCAGAACTCAACAAGAAACTGAAACGTCTGCCGTTTATTGACGACTTTGATCTGAAGTTCAATAACATGACCAAGGTGCCACAACCCAGCACCAAGGCGGTGATGTTCTGCATCATGGACGTTTCCGGCTCCATGACACGAGAGATCAAGGACATTGCCAAGCGCTTCTTCCTGCTGCTTTATTTGTTCCTTGAGCGAAACTACGAAAAAATCGAAGTGGTGTTTATCCGTCATCACAGTGAAGCCAGGGAGTGCAATGAGCACGACTTCTTCTACGCCCGTGAAACCGGTGGCACGGTAGTATCGTCTGCACTGAAGCTCTCCGACGAGATCATTCAGTCAAGGTATTCACCCAGCGAGTGGAACATTTATATCGCCCAGGCTTCCGACGGCGATAACTGGGAAGCGGATTCCAGTAAGTGTCGCAAACTGATCGAAGAAAAACTGCTACCCCTGACCCAGTACTACTCCTATGTGGAAATCACCGATCGCCATCATCAGAACCTCTGGCATGAATACAAGATGATGGAGAAAGGGCACCCGGGGCATTTCGCCATGCAGCAGATTCGTAGCCACGCTGACATTTACCCGGTATTCCGTCGTCTGTTCGAGAAGAAGGAGGGCCAGCATGCCTGAACGAAACTTCCTGTCCACCGATTCGGAGTGGACCTTCGAACTGCTCGACAAGTATGACCACGAGCTGGCCCGGCTGGCGGACAAGTACCGGCTTGATACCTATCCCAACCAGATAGAAGTCATCAGTTCCGAGCAGATGATCGACGCCTATGCCTCCGTGGGCATGCCGCTGATGTATAACCACTGGAGTTTCGGCAAACAGTTCCTGAGCAATCAGCAGAACTACCAGCGGGGCCGCATGGGGCTGGCCTACGAGATTGTCATCAACTCCAATCCCTGTATCGCTTACCTTATGGAAGAGAACACCATGCCCATGCAGGCACTGGTGATTGCCCACGCCTGTTACGGTCATAACTCTTTCTTCAAGGGCAATTATCTCTTCAGGCAGTGGACAGACGCCGACTCCATAATCGACTACCTGCTGTTTGCCAAGAATTACATCGCCCAGTGTGAAGAGAAACATGGCATAGATGCCGTCGAGGATCTGCTGGACGCCTGTCACGCACTGATGAACCAGGGGGTTAATCGTTACGAGCGCCCACGGCCTGTTTCTGCCGAAGAAGAAAAAAATCACGCCCGGGAGCGGGAAGAGTATATCCAGCGTAACCTCAACGATCTCTGGCGAACCATACCCACGCGAGAGCAGTCCGAGCAGAAAATGGAAACCCGTTTCCCCAAACACCCGGAAGAGAACCTGCTCTACTTCATCGAAAAGAACGCTCCTCTTCTGGAAACCTGGCAGCGGGAGCTGATCCGGATTGTCCGCAAGGTCGCCCAGTACTTCTACCCGCAACGCCAGACCCAGGTCATGAATGAAGGCTGGGCCACCTTCTGGCACTACCACCTGATGCACGAGCTCTACAACGACGGCCTTATCACAGAAGGCTTTATCATGGAGTTCCTGCACTCCCATTCCAGTGTTATTCTCCAACCCGCTTTTGATGATCAGCGTTACAGCGGCATCAACCCTTATGCACTGGGCTTCAGTATCTTCCAGGACATTCGTCGTATCTGTGAAGATCCGACAGAAGAAGATCGTTACTGGTTCCCGGAGATGGCCGGCACCGACTGGCTGGAAGCCGTCCACTTTGCCATGAAGAACTTCAAGGATGAGAGTTTCCTGCTGCAATACCTGTCACCCAAGGTCATGCGCGATATGCGGCTGTTCTGCATTAATGACGATGAGAAGGAGTCCTTCCTGGAAGTCAGCGCCATACACGATGAAACGGGTTACCGGGCCCTGCGGGAATCCCTGGCGGCCCAGTACAACCTGGGTAACCGTGAACCCAACATTCAGGTCTATAACGTCAATGTTCGTGGCGACCGCTCGCTGACCCTGCGTCACTATATGCATCAGAACCGTCCGCTGGAGGCTAACAGCACCAGGGAAATCATTAAGCATGTGCACCGCCTGTGGGGCTTTGATGTTCGAATGGAATCCGTTGATGACCAGGAAATCGTTCAGTACGAGTTCGAGCTGCCCAAAGAGGAGAGGGAGCAGGCAGAGGTCGCTTGATCTATAATTCCGCTATATAGAACAGCCATGGATGGCAGCGGTGAGTATAAGAGAAACCTCATCAGACCCGACTGCCGGAGTCCAGAAGACTCCGGTTACACCTCAATCCAAAGACGGTGTTTCTGCCCGGGGAAGCCATGGCGCCAGAAGTATTAAGGAAGACTCTACCAGCCCCAAAATTCCCAGAGACAAAACACCTGCATCGGTCACCCGCCTCAGCGAAAGAGCCATACAACAACTGAAAGAAGCCATCACTGCCAGCAACAGTGGAGACCCCAGGCCTTTGCAGGAATGGTGTGACCGCCATGCGATCAAATCTGTCGACCCCAGAAAAGCCCTCCTGAAAAGGGATCTTATTTCCGAAGACCGAAACGGCAACCTCATCTACAAGCCTCTGCATGAACGCAAGATACAGAAATCAGGTACAGATCTTGCCAACATCGTTAAGGCTTCTCTGAAAGCGGCAAAAAAAGCAAAACCCAAAACGAGTCGCAAAAAATCCGGGGGCTCAGCAGTCAAGAACGCCAGAGCCATTCAGGGAAAAAAAAGACGCAAGAACAACGCCTCCGTAACTGACGGCGATTCGGCTATTGATTCCACCCCTACAGAATCCAACCCTCTGATGAGCGTTAACCATAAAGACAGGGAAGAAGGCCCGGAAGGCGTAAAAGCAGAAAAGGTGTCATTCACTACCCAGAAAAGCAAATAGTTCCTAGGAGCCTTATACCGAGAACAGGCTCCTAGTCCCGTAAGCGCGCGACACCGGGATTCACCGCATACTTCCTGTGCAAAACACAGTAAACACAGGCCCCCAGCAAAATCAGAATGGTGCCGTAGAAAAACACCTGATGACCGGCAGTACCGATCCCCCAGAGACAATAACCAATGGACAGGGCAATGATCAGACTCCATCCCGGCTGCCAGCCCTGGCAATATCGTCGCTGAAGTGTCACACAGGCCAGGCAGGCACAGAAATAAGCTAGAAGCATGATGTAGACCGCAATCAGCACCACGAACTCAAAATGCTTCTGAACAGTAGGCTCCACGGTCAGCAATACCAGCACAGACATCATTGAGGCCGTAATCAGCAAACCGTAACGAGGTGCCCCGTGACGGTTCAATTCCCTGAAACAGCCTGGCAGCAACCTGTCTGCCGCTGCCGCCCGGGCCACCTGGCTCTGCATCAGGATCCAGCCATTGAGACTGCCGAAACAGGCAATGACCGCCATGGCGCTGACCAGCTCTCCCGCCCACTCCCCCAGGAGATAACGGGCCGCCACTGAAAAGGGTGCTGCTGTGGTCTGCAGTACGTCATTGGGCAGAACCCCCATCATGGCAGTGGTGCTCAGGATGTAGAGAACAGCTGCCAGCAAAGTGCCAAAGAGTGTGGCGCAGGGCACATCCTTGCCAGGATTCCGGGCATGCCCGGCCAGGTTGCAGGCGGATTCAAGACCGATGAATGACCAGAGCGTCAGGGTGACCGCTTCGGAAAAAGCCGTCCCGTTCGGCTGCCCACTGACATTGAAGCTGTTGGAGAGGTTATCCATATCAAACTCTGTCCAGCCCAGCACAGCTACAATCAGAACCGGCACCAGCATGCAGGAAGCCGTCACCATCTGGAAACGCCCTATCATCCGGATATCCCGCATGTTCAACAGACTGAGAACCCAGATCACGGCAATGGCGCCAAAGCAGGCCGGCCATTGCCCGCCCAGGGCCGGAAAAAAATAACTCAGGTAATCGATGCCGGAAATGGCCACAGCAATGTTACCGATCCAGATGGCCACCCAGTAACCGTAAACCACCTGGGAACCAACATAGCGCCCCAGCCCTTCCCGGGTGAAGGCATAGATGCCACTGCCACTGCGGCACAGGCCACCCAGCCGGACAAAGACCAGGGACAACAGCACAGCGCCCAGGACAGTCACCACCCAGCCCAGCAGGGACACAGAGCCATAACCGGCCAGAGAGGTAGGCAAGAGGAAAACACCCGCCCCCATCATGTTGCCGGTCACCAGCATGGTCAGCGGCAACAGAGACAGTTTACCGGTATTCAAAGTCAGCACCCTCATACAGCTTGGCGAGGAAAAGTTTAGACCAGGAGTCTGGCTGGCTGAATTTTTGTCAGAAGGGCCGGCATTGCATGCTTTACTGAAATGGCGATTAACCCGGAAAATTCATAAAACCGCTTGAATCGATCTCAGGCCCCTACAAATAATGGAGCTTTTTACATTTTCATTTTTACGAACATAAGTAAACAGCAGCCGTCGGCTTCTCGCTAGGAGCCTGACCGAAGATAGTGGTCGAGTATGAAATTCAGTAGAACGAGGCCATTTTTTTGATGAATTTGTGCGAATAGTGGGCCTCTTCAATCAAATTCATCGGGAAAATGGACCGTTCTTTCTGGATTTCAGGCCGATCTTTCTATTCTCGGTCAGGCTCCCAGCTCGACACTTTATGAAATTTTCGGGTTAATGCAGGAGTCCTTCTTGATGCCAGTGAACCGTCCGCCCACCCTGTTGCTCGCAGGAGGAGGCCACAGCCACGCCCTGCTTCTGAAAAGACTTCAGCAGAAGCCGCTGCCCGACTGCCGCGTCCAGTTGCTGTCAACCTCAAGGTACACCCCATACTCCGGTATGCTGCCGGGTGTTATCGCCGGTCACTATCGACCCGACGAAGCGCACATCGACCTGAGTAGACTGGCCAGCGTTTCAGGCTGCGAGTTTATCGAAGGCAACGTCACTGAACTTGATGCAGACAACAACCGGCTGCTTACCGATAGAAATCACACTCTTGATTACGATTTCCTCTCTATCAACACCGGCTCAACCCAGTCAAGAGTTATTGATGCGCCTGACTGTATCAGCATCAAGCCCATCCACCCTTTCCTGCAATGGCTTAACCTGGAACTCCCCAGCCGGCTTGAGGAAAAGAGAAATTTTCGCCTGGTCATCATTGGCGGCGGCGCTGTAGGGGTTGAGGTATCGATGGCACTGAGAAAACGTTTGCAGAAACACGACAGTGCCGAAATTCATATCCTCACTGCCAGTGGCATCCTGGCCGGCTACCCGCAGGCAGTCAGACAGATGGTGGAAGATGCACTGATACGCAAGCAGATTTCAGTACACAGCAATTTCAAAGTGGCTGGTGTTGCGAAGGGAACACTGAGCAGTACAAATGGACAGAAACTGAAGTACGATCAGGTGGTGCTGGCCACGACCGCCAGTCCGGCAAAATGGCCTGCCCAAAGTACTCTGGCAACGGATGCCCGGGGGTTCATCCGTGTCAATGAGACACTGCAATCCTCCAGTCATGCCAACGTATTTGCCTGCGGTGATATCGCCGCCTTTCCTGGGTCAGCCGTTGCCAGGTCGGGCGTCTACGCTGTCCGCCAGGCTCCTGTTCTGCACCAGAATCTTATTCACAGATTACAGAACACAGACCTCGTCGCTTATAAGCCACAACACCGCTTTCTGTCTCTGCTAAGCTGTGCTGATGGTCACGCCATAGCATCCAGAGGTTGCTTCAGGGCCCAGGGGAGGCTGATATGGCTTGGCAAAGACTGGATAGACCGACGCTTCATGGCTCAGTTTCCCAGACCCGGGCCAGGCTTCATGGAGCTGCCCTCGTCTTTGTCAGGCTGACAATTGTCGCTCTGCTGTTTGGCCAGGCAGGTGCGCCTGCAGCAGGGTCAGCTTCCTTATTCAGCCCCTGGGAGCTGAAACAAAGGATGAAATCCGATGAGCCGCTGCTGATCATTGATGTCAGACCTCCCATACAGTATCTGCTCAGGCACCTGCCCGGCGCTTATAACCTGTGGCGACCAGCCTTCCAGGCCAATGACGGTGAATACCCCTACCAGGGCATGAGAGCCAACCGACAAAAACTGGCTGCACAGCTTAGTACTCTTGGAGCCCGACCAGACATTTTGATCGTTCTCTATGACGGTCATGACGGCACGGACGCAGCCCACTTGTGGTGGCTGTTAAAGCTGTACGGACACAAGTCGGTAGCCATTCTCAACGGCGGCCTGAAGGCCTGGAAAGCCGCAAACTATAAGACCAGCCTGAAACCCGCCGGCTCGCCTGCCAAAACGAAATACCAGTTTTCAGGCAGAGAACATTCTGAATACCTTGCCGAGCTGCCACAGGTGAAGCAGGCCAGTGAAGACAACAGAACCCTGCTTGTCGATGTGCGCAGCTATGAAGAGTACAGCGGAGTAACCAGACAGTTCGGCGCCTATCGCAAGGGCCGTATCCCCGGCAGTATCTGGTTTGATTACCGCAATGCCGTGGATGAAACCGGTTTTGTCAAAGCCGAAAAGCTGAAACAGGCGTTGCAGAGAAAAGGCATTACCGAAGATAAGGAGATTATTCTCTATTGCCAGTCCGGTGTTCGCTCGGCCCATTCGTTGTTTGTGCTGACTCAGCTTCTTGATTACCCCAATGTGCGAAATTACGACGGATCCTGGGTCGAATGGTCCTGGCACCGGGCCCTGCCCGCGCTAGACGACACTAAAAAAACGAATACATTTGGGAATAAAGCTGCAATGGTGGACTAAACACTGATAATCCTGTGTTTATGGGCTGTTAAGATAGCTCAGGATAGTTTTATAATAGATCGGCTCTATATGGAAATGTCGGCTGTTCTTTTGGAGAAGAATGGACTCCCAGACAGGCATCACCGGAACCAGAGCTCTGTGTCACGGAAGAGACAGAAAATATAAATTGACAAAAATAAAACAACAGGGGTTGCAGTTTCCCGGCGGTTCCTTCAATGTAAAAGTGTAGGCATCGCGCTGTATGGAAGCGACCAAGAAGGAAATGGAAGCTATGCTGGAAGGTACAGTGAAGTGGTTCAATAATCCGAAAGGATATGGGTTTATTCAAGCTCAGGAAGCCACAGAAAACCAAGACGTACTCATACATTATTCCGTCATCGAAATGGATGGTTTTAAAACGCTTAAAGCCGGACAGTTCGTCAAATTCGAAATCGGTCAGGGTCCCAAGGGACTGATTGCAACCCGGGTGATACCGGGCTCTGGTGGTGAAGCTGATGGTAATGACCAGTCCAGCGGCACCGAGACCAGCAGGGAAGAGAGTCTTCCTGCCTGACAGTTTTTGGAAACGCCTTGTCAGCATCTTCTATAGACTGAACATGGATATCAGGCGGACCGGTTGCAGCCATTGAGTTTTTATTGACATTTGTGACGGTGTTAACAAAAACTCAATGGACAGGCAGGGGTTTGCTGTGATTGTTCAAGTCTGAAGCACTCCAGACAGAAACAGGCTTCATAATTTAATTTCTGGCGGGCCTCTTTTCCTGAGAAGGCCCATTCATTATCGACGCCTGCCTCCTCAGCAGGTCGATCATTAACACCGTTAACACTTCGGAACATTGGAAAAGACAGGCTATTTGCCATGAAAGCAGTATTTCCACCCGCCACCCGCCGGCGTATCACTAAAATTTCCGAGAACCGTTTTTCTTCGATGACTTACGCTGAAAACACCACTATTTTCATGCATAGAGGAAAGCATGTTCTGTCCGAAATCATCCCGTTTTCCTCTCTGTTGCCCGAAACAAAGGTAATGCTGTGAGCCTGGAATCTTCACTCCTGATCCCCGCTGCCAGCGCCCTGGCATTTATTCTCCTGGTAGTAATCATTGGCTGGCGTTTTCGCCCCATGACCCTGGGTTGCCGGAGTCCGCTGTTTACCCATGAATACCGTTCATTCCTGGGGCAGCTTGATATCGCAGTACGCAGCCATTTGACGATATTTCCCAGAATGTCCGTAGCCGAAGTGCTTGAAGGCACTGGAGCGGGAAAGTCCCTTCTCAGCAAATCGAGCCGACTGCGCTTCGATTTTGTCGTCTGTCACCGCCGGGAGATGGAAGTGTTGTGTGTCATTCAGCTCAGCCCGGCATCCGGCAGTCGACCGGAAACGGAAAAATTACGAAAGATCTGTGAAAAAGCCGACCTGACGCTGCTGGAATACGACGTTAAACCCTATCGCGATGTCCCCAGCCTGAGAAAAGCAGTGTTTGGCGCCTGTGGCATAGATGAGTTCGAGCTGCCACCTGAAGCTCCGGTAACAGAACAAGAGACTGAAGAAAACACTGACACTGCTGAGGAAACCGGACAGCCTGACTGCCCGAAGTGTGGCGCTGCCATGAAGCGCCGCACGTTGAAGAAAGGCAAGCATGCCGGACAGGAATGCTGGGTATGCAACCGCTATCCTGACTGCAGGGGCGCACGCCTTGACGGGCACTCAGGCTGACAGTAATCCTGGAGTATCACGACACTGTGTGAATCTACGAAACACTCTTCAGGAGACGCCAGGGGTTTTGCCTGAAAGCTCTGTTGCTCTGCCGTATTGAAGGCAATCAGTCGCCCTCTCAGCCCAACAGGTTCCGGCAGGACAAACCTCTGCCTGCTCGTAGAGGCATTGAAGAGAATCAGAAAATTGCAGCCACAGGGCTCCACCAGGTCACCGTTGAGGTGCAGGGTCAGCATCTGGTTTTTCGGGTTGTGCCAGTCCCCAGGCGTCATCAGATGACCATGGATATTGCGCCAGAGCACCTCAAAATTATCAGGGTCTTCCTCTATGCCTTTCAGGAAAGTATCCCGGGTGAAAGCATGCTGATTCCTTCGGGCCCGGATAAGCTGCGTACAAAATAGCTGGAAATCCGCTTTGCGCCGATCAGCTTCTGTAAGCCGGTTCAACCAGCCCCAGTCGAGCCAGCCCACGGGGCTGTCCTGGCAATAGGCATTGTTATTGCCGCCCTGGCTGTTCCCGAACTCATCGCCAGCCTGGAACATGACAGCGCCGTTGGACAGAAACAGAGTCGTCATCAGGCTGCGCTTGTACCTTTCCCGCAGCTCATTAATTACTGACTCGTCGGTTTCCCCTTCAGCACCACAGTTCCAGGAGAAGTTATGGTTATCACCATCGCGGTTTTCTTCGCCATTGGTCTGGTTCTGTTTATGGCTGTATGCCACCAGGTCATAGAGAGTGAAACCGTCATGACTGCAGATGTAATTGATACTGGATGAAGGTGAGCGCCCACGGCCCCGGAAGATATCCGAAGAACCGCTGATTCTTTCCGCCAGCTGACCAAGCAGCCCGTGATCTCCCCGCCAGAACGCACGGACACAGTCACGATAGCGATCATTCCACTCTGACCAGGAAACCGGGAAGTTACCCAGCTGATAACCATCGTGGGCCAGGTCCCAGGGTTCCGCAATCAGCTTGATATCAGACAGCACCGGGTCCTGGTAAACCGTCTGAAAAAAAGCGCTGCTGGGATCAAAGTGGTGGTCATGGCGACCAAGTACCGGCGCCAGGTCAAAACGAAAACCATCAATATTATATTCCTCAACCCAGACCCGCATGGCGTCAGTGACCAGCTTCAACACAGCCGGATTTTCCACCTTCAGGGTATTGCCACACCCCGAATGGTTAATGGAATGGAGCGGGTTGCGTTCATCGAGCAGATAATAACCTCTGTTATCAATTCCCCGAAAACTCAGCACAGGGCCATCACTGCCAGCTTCTGCCGTATGATTAAAGACAATATCCATGATCACTTCGATACCTGCCTCATGGAGGCACTTGACCATTGTCTTCAATTCTTTAACCGGGTTTTCCAGGGCCAACGACGCTTCCGGCGCCATCATGGCCAGAGGGTTGTAGCCCCAGTAATTTTTCAGTCCGAGTTTCGCCAGCCTCGGCTCTGAGGCCATGCTGGTCACTGGAAGAAGTTCAACCGCTGTTATACCCAGCTGTTTGAGATAGTCGATAACGGCGGGGTGGCAAAGCCCAAGATAGGTGCCCCGCAGGTGTTCCGGAACTTCGGGGTGCTGCATGGTAAACCCGCGGACATTCAGCTCATAGATCACCGACTCGGACATCCTGTGCCCAGGAGCCTGCACACCTCCCCAATCAAAGTCATCATCCACGACAACTGACCATGGAACACTACCCGCACTGTCAATGTCGTTCACCAACCACTGGTCATACTCGCCCTTGTGATAATCGTAGAGCGCCGCCCCCCAGTGGATATCCCCCTCAAGCTTTCTGGCATAAGGGTCAATCAGTAGCTTGGCCGGATTGAAACGCTGCCCCTCGACAGGGTTCCAGGGACCATGAATCCGGTAACCGTATCTCTGCCCCGGTTTGAGATCTTCGACAAAAACGCTCCAGACCTGATTATGACAGGTCGATATCTCAACCTGCTCTTCCCGGCCCTCGCGGTCAAAAAGGCAAAGCACAACCTTCTCGGCTTCTGGTGAGCGCAGAGCAAAATGAACGCCTGAAACGGCAGCAATAGAATCTGTTGGAAAAAATCGGGAAACGTACTGTGCACCCAGCTGATGACTGGGGACAGGATATATTCGATGACTGCTCATACATCCATATCCTTCTTATTGTTTTTTGCTTTCCTGGATATGATCGCTACCCGTCTGGATAGCGATCATCATCAAATCACAAACTTACCTGACAGGCTTCAATACCACCGTCGACAGAGGTGGCAGGGTCAGCGTCAGGCTTTGTGACTGGCCATGACGCGGCTCCTCTTCGGTGACATGGCGATCGCCAGGGCATAAACCACTCCCCCCAAATTCGGAAGCGTCTGTATTCAGCAGCAGCTTGTAGCTTCCAGCCCCGGGGGCACCGACACAATAATCCTGTCGAACGACAGGTGTCAAATTGTTAATAATGACCAGGGGATTCCCGGCTTTATCGTAACGAACAAAGGCCAGCACACTCTGCTGATGATCCTCAGACACCAGCCACTGGAAGCCTTCATGGGTAAAGTCCTGCTCGTACAGAGCTGGGTTCGCACGATAAAGATGGTTCAGTTTCTTCATCAGATTCTGGG
The DNA here is from genome assembly GCA_051008495.1 of Endozoicomonas sp. Classification (GTDB taxonomy): domain Bacteria; phylum Pseudomonadota; class Gammaproteobacteria; order Pseudomonadales; family Endozoicomonadaceae; genus Endozoicomonas_A. Next base: position 23,828 of record JBPCXN010000124.1, read on the forward strand.
TACCGACATGGAAGCCATCCGGATTGTCCAGCAGGTGCCAGTCCAGGGACTGGCTGTGATTCCATTCGTTCCATGAGCCAAACTCGCCGCCCATGAATAGGAGTTTTTTACCGGGATGAGCGAACATGAATGCCATGTAGGCACGAAGGTTGGCGAACTTCTGCCAGTCATCACCGGGCATACGGGTCAGGAGCGTGCCTTTACCGTAGACCATCTCATCGTGAGAAAGAGACAGCACGAAGTTTTCACTCCAGGCATAGACCGTGCTGAAGGTGATCTGGCCATGATGATACTTGCGGTTTACCGGGTCCTGTTTCATGTACTCCAGGGAGTCATACATCCAGCCCATATTCCATTTGTAGCCGAATCCAAGGCCACCGTCGTACAGAGGTTTGGAAACGCCAGGAAAGCTCGTAGACTCTTCCGCGATGGTCATGACTGAAGGAAAACGCTCATAGACTGCCTGGTTGAAACGCTTGAGAAAAGCAATCGCCTCCAGGTTCTCATTGCCACCGTGGATGTTCGGCTCCCATTCGCCATGCTCACGGGAATAATCCAGGTAGAGCATGGAAGCCACGGCATCCACCCGCAAACCATCAATGTGGTATTCGTCGAGCCAGTAGAGTGCACTGCTGATCAGGAAATCCTGAACCCAGGGTCTGCCAAAGTCGTAGATGCAGGTTTTCCAGTCCTGGTGCCAGCCCCGCCTTGGGTCAGCGTGTTCATAGAGTGCCGTACCGTCAAAATTCGCCAGTCCATGGTCATCATTGGGAAAATGAGCGGGCACCCAGTCCAGAATGACACCAATACCTGCCCTGTGACAGCGGTCAACGAAATACTTGAAATCATCCGGGCTGCCATAACGACTGGTAGGCGCAAACATGCCTACAGGCTGGTAACCCCAAGACTCGTAGAGCGGATGCTCGGAAACGGGCATCAATTCAATATGGGTGAACCCCATAGACTTGACATAGGGCACCAGTTCTTTGGCCAGTTCCCGATAGTTCAGGTGAACATTGCCATCTTTGCGCCTCCAGGAACCGGCATGAACCTCGTAGACAGACATCGGCTTGTCATACAGTTCTCCACGGTCCTCAAGCCACTTGTCGTCTTTCCACTGGTAGACTTCCGGGTCATGAACTATGGATGACAGCCCAGGCCACTGCTCTGCATAAGTGCCAAAAGGATCGGCTTTAAGGGGCAGCTTATTCCCCTGATGATCGTGTATCTCATACTTATAGAGATCACCTTTATGCAACCCCGGAACAAACAGACGCCAGGTGCCGTCATCGGCACTGGCCATGGGGTGCAGCCGGCCATCCCAGTTATTGAACTCACCAATGACGCTGACAGAGCGGGCATGGGGAGCATAGATCCGGAACAGTACACCCGTCACACTGCGTTTGCTGTTAAACGCATGGTCGTGGAGTTTCGCCCCCTGGTGCCTGTACAGAGCGTCGTAATCGACGTTTTCCTCACGCAGGACGTACTCACCGAACTGATAGGGATCGTGGACACGAAAACTGTGTCCATCGGCCTTGACAACTTTCAGCTCATAATTGAACGGTTTGCGTCGCCGGGACAGATGCAGTTCAAACAGGCCATCACCTTCGCGGGCCATGGTGCCAAGAAGTTTGCCGCTCAGGGTTTCATAGACAGAAATTTCTTCTGCGTCAGGGCGCCAGACACGGATCTGCAGCCCTCTGCCTTCCGAATGCCCGTGCAACCCGAGGAAAGAGAACGGGCAGGCACACTGGGCCTGCTCCAGTTCACTCTGGAAGTCATGGGCAATGGCAGTTGATTCAACAACCATATTCATAAGTGGAGATATCCGATTTTCTCAAGGAAGAATGGATTGATACACCGAACAGTAAGCCCTCGCAGCCGTCTCCCAGGTAAAGCTTTTGCTCATGGCCTGCTTCTGCATACTGGAAAATTCTGCAGGACTGCCATAAACCTCCAGCGACAGCCTGAGACAGGCGTGGAGTTCATTGGAATCGGTACTATCAAAAATAAAACCAGTCCCTCTGGTGCCGTGCTCTGAATAACTATCTACAGTGTCACTTAGACCACCCACTCTCCTGACAACAGGCAGGGTGCCATATTTCAGGCTGTAGATCTGGTTCAGGCCACAGGGCTCAAACAGGGAGGGCATCAGGAAGAAGTCAGAGCCTGCTTCAATCCAGTGCGCCAGGGTATTGTCAAAACCGTTATAAAAACGACATTTGCCCGGGAAGGAAGCGGCCAGATGTTCCAGCCGGGCGGCGGTGCCGGCATCACCCGAGCCAAGAAGAACAACCTGCACGTCCTCGTTGAGAAACTTCCACAGGGCCGGGATCAGGTAATCAAAGCCTTTCTGTGACGCCAGCCGGCTGACCAGGCCATAAACAGGAACCGCACTGTTTACCGGCAACTCCATACGATCCTGCAAGGCAGTTTTACACTGTTCCTTGCCGGACAGGTCTTCCCGGGAAAACAGGGCTGGAATCAACGAATCTGTTTCCGAGTTCCACTGGGTGTAATCACAGCCATTGAGGATACCAGTCAGATCCTTTTCACGACGAAGGAAACTCTCTACCAGACCATGGGAACCTTCATCAGTCAGCAATTCTCTGGCGTACTGAGGGCTCACGGTGTTGATTCGATCCGCAAAGGAGATGCCACCCTTGAGCAGGTTGATCTGGCCACAGTCTTCGAAACAGGCGGGATTGAAGTATCGCCAGGCAATGCCCAGCTCGTCCAGCATGCTGCTGTCAGTATGCTGCTGGTAGGCGGCATTGTGGATGGTCAACAGTGTGCCTGTCCGGTCAAAGAACGGGTTACGGCATTCATCCACACGCAGGTAATAGGGCAGCAAAGCGGCTTGCCAGTCATGACAATGAATCACGTCCGGACGGAAATCCAGCATCTGGCAGGCAGTGAGCACTGCCCTGCTGAAAAAGGCAAAGCGTCGGCTGTTATCAAAGTAGCCCTGTCCGTTTTCATCGTAGATGCCGGCACGATCGAAGAATTCATTGTATTCAATGAAATAAACGTCGATGCCACGAAACTCGGCATACCTGACTGAGAACCACATGGCGCCCTGGTGATACTGGGTGTGATTCATGGCAAGACAGCCACTGGCCACCACTTCAGTATCAACTTTCTCAAGCGCCGAGCGGTATGCAGGCATCACGACTTTAACATTGTGGCCGGACGCCTTCATGACCGGCGCCAGGGCACCGGCTGCATCGGCCAGCCCCCCGGTTTTTACAATGCCGTCAAACTCGGAAACAGCAAAGACGACGTTAAGCTTAGAAGCCAACTTTGGCGCCCCTTGGCACTACCACAATGCCACTGTCGGTTACCTTGAAGCGATTCCGGTCTTCTTCCAGGTTGACGCCGATCTCGGTGCCAGGAGCAATTTCAACCCGCTTGTCGATGATCGCCTTGCGTATCTCGCAGCCCTCACCAATTTTAACATTGGGCAGAATGACGGAATCACTGATCTTTGCCCGGTAGCCGACATCAACGTTGTAACCCACCACCGAGTGATCCATGAAGACGTCATTGAATATACAGCCAGTGCCAATCATGGAGTTATTGATCTGCCCTTCACGTACATCACGGTCGTAGGCAATCAGCGCTGGCGGGTAAGGCGGCACATAGGTGTTGATCGGCCACTTCAGGTTATGCAGGTCGATGGGCGGGTTGGACGACAGCAAGTCCATGTTGGACTGCCAGTAGGAGTCCAGAGTACCCACATCTCTCCAGTAGCCATTGTTGCGGCTGCCGGGCACTTCATTTTCTGCAAAATTGTACACCACGACCTTTTCCCTGGGGAACAGCTTGGGAATAATGTCCTTGCCGAAGTCATGGCTGGAGCTCTCATCCAGGTGGTCGTCACAGAGCGCCTTTTCCAGGCAGTCACGCCGGAAGACATAATTGCCCATGGAAGCCAGAACATAGTTTGGGTTGCCCGGGATGGTTTTGGGATTGCTCTTGGGCTTCTCCTCAAAACCAACCATCTGCCCTTCTTCATTCATTTCAATAATGCCGAAGTGATACGCCTCTTCAACCGGCACCGGAATAGCCGCCACAGTCAGTGCCGCATCGGATTCCTCATGCAGATTGATCATCTTACGGACGTCCATGGTGTAGATATGGTCGCCACCAAAGATCACCACCTGGTCCGGGTCCTGGGACTCCACCAGGTGCAGATTCTGGAAAATAGCGTCGGCAGTGCCCTGATACCACTCCTGTCCGGTCCACATCTGTGCTGGCAGCGTGTCAATAAACTTGTCGGAAAGACCGGCAATCCTCCAGCAGCGCTGCAGATGCTTGTTCAGGGAGTGGGACTTGAATTGAGTCAGCACGTAGATCTTGTGCAGGTCCGAATTCACAAAGTTGCTGAGGACAAAATCGATAATGCGATATTGTCCGCCAAAGGGTACCGCAGGCTTGGCCCGGTAGCCGGTCAGCGGAGACAGGCGGGACCCCTCACCGCCTGCCAGTATCATGGACAGGATAGAAGACATGTTTTTTGCTCCAATGGTCGTGTACTTCTTTGCCGTTACGATCATCCATAACCCGGGGTCAGCCTGCCCTCCATGTGTTCTGGAGTTATTAATAACAACCTGCCCTATCCGTCTCCTGTCGTTTCCGGCTGACAACAGGTGTACCTGCCATTCATGAACAATCGATGAAGGCAAATTGAATCTTTATTGAAAGGTTAGTACCCCGTCCCGCTGCAAATGATAGGTTCAGTGGTTCGTAAAGCGGTCATATGCAAGGCAGACTTGTGCAGGCGTAGTCATTCTACGTCAATCAAGTCTAACGCTGTCAGATGGCCGCTTTACG